>CAYTHZ010000093.1:0-1532 GCA_964437745.1 uncultured Candidatus Saccharibacteria bacterium | reverse complement strand
ATCGATTGTGCGCTTTGGCGACGAACTTTTTGATATGCTGCAAGGCATAGGATTATACTACAATGACTGGCGGCAAAAATACGATAAAAAGCTTGCAGAAAGACTTATTGAAGTCATCGCTTCTCGCGAACCAAAATTGCTTATTTGCTTCAACCCGGAATTTATTTTAAAAACTAAAAAAGAATTTGCCAGCGAGGGAATTGCCGACCAATACCGCTTCTGGACGAATTCTAAAATGTTTCTGAAAAATTATTACCACAAAGACATTATTTATGGCAGCGCGCTCTGCTTCACTTTGCGATACAACAAACGCATAGATTTTAAAAAAATAGGAAATTACTGGTCTGCAAAAAACATCATTATCGTCGCCTCTCAGACGGAACGATTCAAAAATATCCGCTTGGGGAAAACAACAAATTTCATAGAAGCGCCGAAAAGCGATGCCTGGCAATCATACGATAAAATAAAAAAAGATTTGATGTATTTAATCGATTCAAAAAATTTCAGCTCCGCCGATACTCTTATATTAATATCCATGGCAAGCGCCGCCAAAGTGCTTGTTTATGATTTAACAAAAGCGGGATTTATTGCCTGGGACACCGGCCAATTCTTTGATTTAGCCTTCCAAGAAATTAAAAAAAACTTTGCCAATCATTATGCGATATAAAATTTTCGTCATTAATATGAAAAAAAATCCGGAACGACTGGATTTTATGGCCAATCAATTCCAAAAACTTGGAATGGATTTTACGATTCAAGAAGGAATAGACGGCAGCGCATATCATTTTGAAGAATATAATGCCGGACCGCGCGGGCGGCGCAACGACGGCATTTTTATGACCGCCGGCATAAAAGGATGCGCCCTCTCGCACAAAATGGCTCTCGAAAAAATGATCGCCGACAACCTTGATTACGCGCTTGTTATGGAAGACGACGTCGAACTTAGCGATAATTTTAAAAAAATAATGGGTTGGGAGATGGAAAAAAGAGAGAGGGGCGAAACTTCCTGGGAATATCTTTCTTTCAATTATCCATCGGTGGGAATGAAATCTGTTTATTTATGGCTTTTCTTATTTTCCGAAATGATGAAGAAAAACCGGAAAAAAGCTATTTATTGGATAAAACTTCCCGTCTACTTTTTAAAATTCATCGGCATAACGATAATGTATTCTTTTGAAAAATTGCGGGAAATGCTGTATAAAAGAATTTATCTTTACGGCAAGCCTGCGAAATTCTACCGGCCGCTTTATCTTGCCGGATGTTATCTGATTACGAAAGAGGGAGCGGAAAAAATTGTCGCGCTCAACAGTAAATTAATGTACGCCGCCGACGAAGTTCCGAATATCGCGCGGACAAAAAAACTTTTGAAATTTTACGCCTTCGTTCCCTTAGTCGCCAGGCAAAAACGAGAGACCTTTCCAAGCGAACTCAACAATGAGCACTTCGGGAAAAAAGTGATTTCTTATTAATTAACTATTTCTTTAGGAATCGGCAGCTTCGGGAAATAGCCGCATAGCACGGCATCAATAATT
>CAYTHZ010000092.1:303-1545 GCA_964437745.1 uncultured Candidatus Saccharibacteria bacterium | reverse complement strand
ACGGCGACGGAACAAAACCAGAGATAGATCCTCTTTGAGCAACACCCGCGTAATGCCAGTGGTCTAAACTATGAACTCCGCTGAATTGAACAACAAAAAAGATTTGCCCGGAAAATTCAGAAGGTAAATTCAAAGGAATAACAAATGATTGATTATATTCAAGAAACTGGTTATGCGCATTAAACGGAGAATCCTTGGAATAAATCGTTCCTAATTTATAAAGTTTTACCATATTTGAACTTTCATCTAAAACTTTAATTTGCGATGAGTAGCCAAGTTGAGATGCATCAAATTTAGGATCAGAATCATTGCACAAGAATCTTAAACTCGGACAAATCATAAAATTAATCGCTTGGGGAACGAGTGAGTTTTCATTAATAATAATTCCATATAATTTAGAATAATAATCAATATCCCGAGCACCAATCGTTTTATACCAAAGTTGATATTCAGGCATAGAAACAACCTGTTTAAAAGTTAACGTACTATAGACCCGAGCCGCTAAATTATAATAATTTTCAACGCCTGGACCCCAAGTAGAATAATGGGCCCTATTTTTCCAAGAGGTCGGCCACACCGCCGTTATCGCAATTATGTTTCCTCTGTTTGGAATTAGGTTAGTAGTAGTAGTAGCAATAAAAATATCTATTTTATTATGAAATAAATTATTGCCGCAAGAAGCTACTTGAAACTTTCCGGAAAAATTTATAACATCGCCGCGATTAAAATTCTGATTTGGATTTGGGCTATTAAAAACAGCCATATTATCTCCCGTATTATCGTTAAATATTATAAACGCAGCCTGCGCCTTTAAAATATCCTGCGTTAAAATCTGAAAACCGATTATAACGGCTAAGATAAATAAAAACATCGGCAAACGACTTTGAACTTTTTTGAATTTCATAAAATAAAAAACAAGCGCGGCAATAACCGCGATTATTATAATAAATATAATCGCCAATAAATATGGCGGAAAAGACTTAGACTCAACGCCGGCGCCGGCGCCTGCGCCTGCGGACAAATCATAGGAGTACTTATCTAGAATTTTATCGCCCCTGGCTATACTCACTTCCACTCTGGGATTATCAACTTCTTTTTCAATAACAACGGGCAAAGAAATCTGTTCCGCCTTATCCAATAAAATATCTTTTTGCGTTTGACCAATCACCTCGCCCGAAGCATTAATAATTTTAACTACCAAAATTCCGGCGCCCGACTTATCCGCCAATTCCGCATCGGCCG
>CAYTHZ010000092.1:0-225 GCA_964437745.1 uncultured Candidatus Saccharibacteria bacterium | reverse complement strand
ATCTGGGCGTTATCCACCCCGGAGATTATCCAGCGATATGCAACTAAATTAGAAATCGGCAATTGGCTCTGGCTGTCATAAAGCCTTGCTTCTGTTAAATAAGTGTTCGGAGAAACAATGGGGGAGGGTAGAAAATCTATTGGCTGTTTTTCATTCGGATTCAAAGTAAACGCTCGTTCATTTTTTTGATCAATAATTTCCCCCCCAATGTTTCTTTTATAAGTA
>CAYTHZ010000091.1:0-1687 GCA_964437745.1 uncultured Candidatus Saccharibacteria bacterium | reverse complement strand
GGCCGCAAAATGATACGGAAAAAATGGTTAAAGAATTTAAAGAAAGGAGGGATTTAATCGTTGCCGGATTAAATGAAATTGAAGGAATAAAATGTTTGATGCCAAAAGGCGCCTTTTATGTTTTTCCCAATGTGACGGCAGCGTGTAAAAAATTTGGCTTTGCCGATTCCAAACAATTACAGCAATATTTATTATATGAAGCCGGCGTGGCGGCCTTGGCGCGAACTTGCTTCGGAAAGAAAAATGACGGCGAAACAGAGGAATATTTAAGATTTTCGTACGCCGCTTCCAAAGACGACATAAACGAGGGGTTAAAAAGAATAAAAGAAGCGTTAGCTGGCGCGGAGAAAATTAAAGATTTTTTAAGTAAAAATGCTTAATCGTAAAATTAAAAATTTTATGAAAGCCCTTGCGGTCTTTTCCGGCACGATAATCGGCGTCGGGCTTTTTGGCTTGCCTTATGTGGCTATGAAAGCAGGGTTTTTAATGGTGGTGGGTTATTTTGCTGTTTTGACTATTTTCGTTGTGGTTTTTCATCAGATGCTTGGCAAGGTAGCCCTTGGCACTGATGGATTGAAGCGAATTCCCGGATATGTGGAAGAATATTTAGGGCCAAGAGCGAAAAAACTTTCTTTAGTGGTGGCGATTTTGGGAATTTTTGGCGCGCTTTTGGCCTATTTGATTGTAGGCGGAGAATTTCTTAAATTATTTTTTGCGCCGTATTTGGGAGGCAGCGGCGCGTTTTATACTTTTTTATATTTTGGGGCAGGCGCTTTTTTGATTTATCGCGGCACGAAAGACATTGTTAACGTTGAGCTTTTGATGCTTTTAGCGTTTGTTGTAATTTCGGTTATTTTATTTATTAAAGCCGTACCGCTTATAAATTTAGGAAATTTAGGCGGATTGAATTGGCAATATTTCGCGATGCCCTACGGAGTGATAATGTTTTCTCTGTGGGGGCTTTCTTTGGTGCCGGAACTGGAAGAATTGGTGGAATATGACAGAAAACAAATGATGAGAGTGATAGCTTGCGGCATTGTTTTAGCCGCCGCTTTTTATCTGGTTTTTATCGTGGCAATTTTAGGGACAACCGGCGCTTCTACCACCAAAGACGGACTTTCGGGATTTTTTGGAGCAACGGGAAACGGCATTGTAAGGCTGGGATTGATTTTCGGATTTTTAACCACTTTTACTTCTTTTATAGCTCTGGGCATGACTTTAAAAAAAATTCTTCACTATGACGCGAAAATTTCTCAAAATATCGCTTGGATGATTGTTTGTTTTGTTCCTCTGGCTTTGTATTTGATTAATATCAGAGATTTTATCGGCGTTATTGGAATTGTGGGTTCTTTAATGCTGGGCATTGAGGGGGTATTGGTAGTTTTTGTTTACAGGAATTTTATTAAAATAAAACTGGGAAAATCTCCGCCGAAATATATTTATTTATTATTGGCTATTTTCGGAATCGGAATATTTTTGGAATTATGGCATTTGTTTTAGCATTGAAGTTATATTGATATAACGATAAGAATTTTGAATTTGGAATATAGAATTTGTTGAATAATTTTTAATTTCATAATTTTTAATTTTTAATTTCGAATCAATTTTAAATAAATGAATTTTAAAACAAAGTTCGAATTTCAAAATTCTGATTTGATTTAAAATTCAAAATTAGAAATTTAAAATT
>CAYTHZ010000090.1:624-1887 GCA_964437745.1 uncultured Candidatus Saccharibacteria bacterium | reverse complement strand
ATTGTTAACATTTTAGAAGATTTTGCTTGAGCTTCTATTTGGTCAGCTGTGGCGTTTTGGAAAATCAGTTTTTGAATTTCCGCGTCAACATCTAAAATCTCGGCAATCGCCATTCTCCCCTTATAACCGGTGGGGCATTCCCGCGAAGAACCCGGCTTATACCAAGTGATATTTTCTAATTCTTCCAAAGAAGAAGGTGTTTGATTATTTATAATTCCTTCTTTTTTAAAAACAGATATTATATTATCCAAATTTACTATCTTGGATAATTCGGAAATTTGATCCATAGTTAATTTGTAAGGAATTTTTAAATCTGAATCCAGTCTTCGCACCAGCCTCTGAGCAATAATAAGATTAACGGTGGAAGCGATTAAAAAACCCTCTACTTGCATATCCAAGAGCCGCGGCAGGGCGCCGGCGGCGTTATTGGTATGCAAAGTAGAAAATACTAAATGACCGGTTAAAGCCGCATTTACAGCAAGAGCCGCGGTTTCGTTGTCGCGGATTTCTCCGACCATAATAATGTCCGGATCCTGACGCAAAAGAGATCTTAATCCCGAAGCGAAAGTAAATCCGATTTCCGGCCTTGACTGAGATTGATTAATGCCGGACATTCGGTATTCAATCGGGTCTTCAATGGTGGAAATATTTATCTCCCGCTTATTTAAAATATTCAAAGCGGCGTATAACGTGGTGCTTTTCCCGGAGCCGGTCGGGCCCGTAGCCAAAATCATCCCCCACGGCTCTTTTAATTTTTTCAAAATCAGCTCCGCCTGCTGCGGCAAAAATCCCAAATCTTGCAGTGTGTACACCTGCGCCACTTCTTCTAAAATTCTAATTACCGCTTTTTCTCCATCGTAAACCGGTAATACGGAAACGCGAAAAGAAAAATTGCGGCCGCCGGATTTTATCTTAAAACGTCCGTCTTGCGGCAGACGATGTTCATCCAATTTCAAATTGGAAAGAACTTTAATGCGGGCAATCACTCCAGCTATTAAATTTTTAGACAGCGACAAAGCGTCGCGTAAAAGACCATCCACCCTATAGCGAATCAGCATGTTATTTTCCTGGGGTTCAATGTGTATGTCCGAAGCCTCTGCGGAAATAGCGTCTTTTACGATTGATTCCACTAATTTTATAATTGATTTTTCTTCCACCGCTCCCGCCTCTCCCTTAACCTCCAATCCATTTTCTATTTTTTCTTCTTTTTCTGATAAAATTTCGGCTTCTTCTTTTAAATCTTCTCCGATACTTTGTTTTTTT
>CAYTHZ010000090.1:0-614 GCA_964437745.1 uncultured Candidatus Saccharibacteria bacterium | reverse complement strand
CGCACCTTCACAAGTTTATCAACGTATTTTGCGCCTTTTTTGCTCTTTTTTGATTCTTCTTTTGGCGCTTCAATCTGCCCGCGTTGTTTAATAATTTGTAAAATCGCTTCTTGTCTGGCATATTGCGGAATAACGCAAAGCCCTGTTTTTTTTTGAATAAAATCAATTAATTCCAAATTTTCCGGCTCCGATGTCGCAACCGTCAATTCTTTTTTTTCCCTATTTAAGAAAAGAGGGAGAATTTCTAATTTTTCCATCAAATTTCCGGGCAAAAAATTAAAAACCTCGGAAGAGATAACCATTAAATCCGCTTCGGGAATTTTTAAAAGTTTCACGCGAAACTCTATCATTTCCTTTTTAGTCATTATTCCTTTTTCTATGATTAATTCCTGCAGACTTTTCTTTTTTCGCTTCGCTTCCAAAAGGATTTCTTTAATTTCGTTTTTGCTTAATTTATTTTTTTCTATTAATTCTTTTGTAAATTGCTGTTGAGTAATCATTTTTTTATAATCTAATTTATGAAATTAATTTGCCCCCGCCAGGAATCGAACCCGGACTTCCAGTTCCGAAGACTGGCGTGATATCCGTTTCACCACAGGGGCTTATAATCTCCC
>CAYTHZ010000089.1:0-1908 GCA_964437745.1 uncultured Candidatus Saccharibacteria bacterium | reverse complement strand
TGCGCAATTTTGTAATGAAATTTTGTTCGCAAAACAAAGTTTTGCTCCAAAATTTCAACAAAATTGGCAAAATTGGCATGAAAGCTTCCCTAAAACATCTAAATATAGCGCCGAGAAAGGTTAGGCTACTTTCTGATTTAATTAGGGGAATGGACGCGGAAACTGCGATGGCAGAATTGCAACTTTCTTCCAAGCGAGCTTCTCGCCCTCTTTTGAAATTGATTAAATCCGCGATTGCCAATGCTAAAAATAATTTACATATTCATGATGAAAGCAGATTTTTTATAAAAAACATTGAAGTGAATCAGGGCCCGATGCTTAAAAGATTTTTGCCCAGAGCTATGGGCCGGGCTACCCCTATTCACAAGAAATTATCTCATGTAGATTTGGCTTTGGGCGTTAAAGAAGGCGCAAAGAAAATAATTAATAAAAAAATAAAATTATCAGCGCAAAAAGAGAACGAGCTTGCCAAGACCGTTGAGGAAGGGGAATTAAAAATGAAAGAGCCGTTAAAAAATAAGGAAGAACAAGTGAAAAAACTTGATAAGAAAAGTTTCGTTAAAGAATCCCGCGAAATATTTCAAAGAGGAAAAATACAGGGGCTAAAACAATTCGGAAGAAGAATATTCAGAAGAAAAGCGGTTTAATCCACAAATAGTAACGAATAAAATTACGAATACCAACGAATAAATGATTCGTCGCGATTCGTTTTAGAATTCGTCGTAATTTGCTGATTATATGGGTCATAAAGTTAATCCCCGGGGGTTTCGCCTCGGCATAAATGAAAATTGGAATTCAAGATGGTTTGCCAGAAAGAAGAATGTTAGAAATTTTTTGGCGGAAGATATGAAAATCCGCGATTTTTTGCGCGGCAAATTAAAAGACGCGGGCATTATTAAAATAGAGATAGAAAGAGTGGCCGAAGATATCCGCGTAATTATTAAGGCGGCAAAGCCGGGAATAATCATCGGACATGGAGGGAAAGGAATAGATATTTTGCGTTTTGGATTGGAAAAATTAATCCGCAAGTTTAGAAATGCCAGCAAAATGCCAATGGCTTTTAAATTAAAATTGGACGTGGAAGAGCCGCGGAAAAATGAAGTTTACGCGGCGATAATAGCCAGAAATATCGCGGCTCAATTGGAGAAAAGAATGCTTTTTCGCAGAGTTGTGAAAAAAGCGCTAGAGGAGGCGGCAAAAAATAAAGAAGTTGACGGCGTTAAAATAAAAGTTGGCGGAAGGCTTGACGGCGCTGAAATTTCCCGCTCGGAATGGTTTAAGGAAGGAAAAATTCCTTTACAGACATTAAGGGCGCATATTGATTACGCGCACGATGAGGCTATTTGTTCTTACGGAAAAATTGGCATAAAGGTTTGGGTGTATAAGGGGGAAGTGTTTGATTTTAAAAAATAATTTCGTGGAATTTAGCGTTTTTATTCGTGACAATTAGTGTTTAAGAGATTTAAATACACGAAAGTACGCGAATATGAAACGAATGGCCGCGAAGGATTTATTTGTTGGTAAATGTTGATACCGAAGAAAGTAAAACATAGAAAATGGCACAAAGGCAGATCTTTAAAGAGGCAAAAAGAAACTCGCGGAATCGAGTTGTCTTTCGGCAGTCATGGATTGCAGGCGCTTGAAAGCGCTTGGATTGATTCCCGCCAAATTGAATCTGCTCGCCGGGCAATAGCCAATTTTATCAAAAAAGGAGCGAAAATCTGGATTAGAATTTTTCCGGATAAGCCGGTGACTAAAAGGCCGCCGGAAGTAAAATTGGGCGGAGGGAAAGGAGCGGTGGATCATTATGTGTTTCCCGTCAGGCCGGGAAGGATGCTTTTTGAATTGGATGGCGCTTCGGATGATATTGCCAAAGCGGCTTTAAAAAGAGCCGGGGCCAAATTGCCG
>CAYTHZ010000088.1:0-1909 GCA_964437745.1 uncultured Candidatus Saccharibacteria bacterium | reverse complement strand
GGCAAAGAAAGCGGAATTTATAATTCTTATGATTATGTCGGGAAAATTTCTTTCAGCGTTGATTCAAAAAGCATTACGTATGGAGCGCTGTTGAGCAATGAATTACAACGGATTGAAGAGATGTTGGATTAAATAAATTTTGTGTTATTATTAAAACAATGGCGCATTTAGCTTTATATCGTAAATATCGGCCAACTATTTTTGCCGAAATAGAAGGACAGGAAGTGGCGGTGAAAACTCTTGCCAATGCTTTAAAAATGGGAAAAATCTCCCATGCTTATTTGTTTTGCGGTCCGCGAGGAACCGGCAAAACAACCATCGCGCGGCTTTTGGCAAAAGCGATAAATTGTGAAAAAAATATCAACGTTAATTTGCGTCTCAATCCGCGCGAATCCGATTTTTTGGAATATGAACCCTGTAATCAATGTGATTCGTGCAAATCCATAAACGCGGGCAACGCCTTGGATTTAATAGAAATAGACGCGGCTTCCAACCGCGGCATAGATGAAATCAGAAATTTAAAAGAGGGGATTAGATTTGCTCCCGTAAAATCAAAATATAAAGTTTTTATAATAGATGAAGCGCAGATGCTTACCAAAGAAGCGTTTCCCGCTCTTTTAAAAACTCTGGAAGAACCGCCTAATCACGCTATCTTTATTTTAGCCACCACCGAGGCGGAAAAAATTCCGGCAACTATTATTTCCCGCGCGCAGAGATTTGATTTTAAGCGATTGACCCTTCAACAGACCATAAACCGTCTTTCAAAAATCGCCGAAAAAGAAGGGATAAAAATTTCTCCTTCCGCTTTAAGGCTTGTGGCCTTATCCGGAGAAGGCTCTTTGCGCGACGCCGAATCTTTTTTTGACCAAATATTATCTTTGGGCTACAAAGAAATAGACGAACCGGAAGTAGAAAATCTTTTAGGCAGGGTAAATTTTGGAAAAATCAACGAGTTTGCCGAATTGATTTTCTCGCAAAACAAAAAAGAAGCTATCCAATTTATCAATAATATTTACAGCAATGGCGTTGATTTGGAAGAATTCACAAAATCATTTTTAGAATATTTAAGGCAGGTTTTAATGTTAAAAATAAGCCCCGAATTGGAACAATTGCTTATAAAAGAAGCGTCAGAGGAAGAAATAAAAATATTAAAAGAAAAAGCGTTAGATAAAAATATTGATGAAAAAAAAGCAAAACAATTAATAGTCGCTTTTTCTAAAGCCAAAGACGAAATAAAAAAATCTTCAATTCCAACATTGCCGTTGGAATTAGCGGTAGTGGAAAATATGTAAAAATTTTAGCGGTAATTAGTGATTATATTGGCGGCAATTAGTGTTTTTCAACTTGAATGCGCGAATGCCCGCAAATATAAAACAAATGGCCGCGAAAATTTCTTAATTTATGTTTACTATAAGGGGAAACGATATTTTAAGAGGAGGACAAAAAATCGGCTGGATTTCCGGTAATGATATTTTTAATTGCGATGGCGTGAAAATTGGGCATTTTTCCAAGTCTGCGGAAGATGTTTTTAACAAAAGCGGCGCTAAAATAGGTCACATTGAGAATAATATGCTTAAGCGGATAGACGGGCCGCCAATCCGCATAGATGATCTTCGAAAAAAAGTTCATGGCGGGACGATTTCAAGCATAGAACGCGCCGCCATAAGATTGCTTTTGGGATAATAATGGAAATATTGGGGGGTCGTCTAATGGTAGGACAGCAGCCTTTGAAGCTGCGTATCGGGGTTCGAGTCCCTGCCCCCCAGCTTTGAAAGGAAAACAGCCTTTTGTGCCAGAAGCGGATATTGTCGGGGTTGCCAAAGCGTTAGGCGTTGGCTTAGAAGATTTGATGAAATAAAACTATGACCAAAGAACAAAAATTTTACAAGGCATTGCAAGATGTTTTTAT
>CAYTHZ010000087.1:0-2009 GCA_964437745.1 uncultured Candidatus Saccharibacteria bacterium | reverse complement strand
TTGAGAATCTTTTTTATGATGCAAATCAAATGCGCCTATATATTTATTATAGCCGCATAATTTACATTTTCCTTCTTTATATTCGACTATCATTCTTTTTAGTTTTCTTCTTCTTTTGGCAACTGCCTTTTTCAAATACTCGGCACGGTCGGCGCAAGTTCTTTTGTTTGGCATACATATATTAAGTATGCTATAAAAGACTTTATTTTCACAGCGAGGCGCTCTACCAACTGAGCTACCGCGGAATATATTTAATTTTTTATAATTTTTTTAAAAATTCTTTTCTATTTTATTTTTATCAACAGCGAGGCGCTTCCTGTCTGCCGGCGGGCGGGTATAACGGAATGATTTTATGATAATTTAAATAGGTTATAAAATCAATAGTATATTATGGCGCTAAAATTTAAAAAGGCCTTATCGGCCTTTAGTAATTTTTGATTTTATTTTGTGAATTATTCTTGATAATAACCTTTTCTTTTCAAAAGAAATTATAATTCCGAAATCTTTTAACAGATTGATTAATTGTTGCGGCTTCAGCGTTAAAATTTCCAAAGAAATGATTATATTAATGGGCGCTTTTTGATTATTGATTGCTGATAAATAATATTTTATTAGTTTTTGTGCGGCGCGAGCATCTATTTCGGCGGGATTATCGCAAAATTCTTGGAGCAGAGAAACAAATTTTTTTGACGAATTAGAAATGTTTTCGGCGACATCGATGGTTGCCCAATTCCATTTTCTAAATTCTTGTTCGTAAAATTCATGTTGTACGCGGTGCCGCGTTTCGTGGCAGGCGACTTCCCATTCGGTAAAATAGTCTATTGAGGAAAAATCTTTGTCGGAAATTAAATAATGCTTATCTAATATTTTACCGAATATTTTTAAAGCGCTAAATGCGGCAATCGTATTTTTTGATGGGGTTGGTCCTACGATTATTGGAATGGGATTGTTTGGAAAAAGGTTTTCATCTAACATTCGGATCGCGTCTATTAATTTGTTAAGGTTCAATTAAGCCTCCCTCTATAATAGATATAATTAGTTATAAATATTAAAAATTTATTATAATATCTCTATCTCCGCGTATTTTTTTCCGAATAAGATGGCTTCTTCTTTGGATTCCATCCAAATATCCACTCTTTTTTGGAATCTTTGATGCATCCGGTCTTCAACCACGAATTTTTTATGGCCGAAAAGAGAAGGAATTTTGATTACTGTGCCGATAGGCAAAAGATTGGTGGCAACAATGCCGTCTCTGGTGGGAGTGCCGATAGCCGTGATGTGCGGCGTATCGTCTGTTTCTTCGGGACTTGAGGTGTAGGCGGTTATAACAATTTTAATGCGTTGCGGGGTTTTAAATTGAGTATATGGATTGGCTTGGGCTAAAAGGCAGTCATTGTCCGTGCTTATTATATAAGCGGAATCGGGGGAATCTGGGATGAGCAGCTCGTCGGTTGAGGCAGCCGCGAAATGGCCTGCGGGAAACAGGGTCTGGCTGAGTATGGAAATAGCCAATCCTAAGTTTAAAAACATAAATTTTGGTAAAATCAATCAAAAAATCCCTTTTTGGGATTGTAGTATATATTTTAGGGCTATATGGGATTCTGTCAACCCCCTGCGCTTTGATTTGGGTGAATATATGGTCGTTTATAGAGCCAAAGAAGAGCTTTATTTGTTATTTTGTTGGAAATTATTCAGGAATTATGAGGATTTTTCGCCATCAAAATGAAGATGGGGGATTTTTCGAGTTTATGTTTTCAGAATAGCGAGAAAAATACATTGTTTTTTAAACTCACGTTTGGTTATTTTATGGCGATTAATATTGAGAATTACTTTACTGCGGGCGCGGCAACTATTTTCGGTCATGAATTTTTTGATAAAATAAGTTTGGGTTAAGTTGTGCAACCAGACCAATGCAAAAATCATCCCGCCACGACGGGATGATTTTTGTATTGGTCGCAATTACTGAACGAAGCGCGAACCTTTTTTGAGCAAGAATTTCTGCCCTGACG
>CAYTHZ010000086.1:0-2310 GCA_964437745.1 uncultured Candidatus Saccharibacteria bacterium | reverse complement strand
AGGTTGCAAATAAAAAAATTCTATTTTCTACTTTCTATTTTCTAGATTCTAAAGCATGGCTTTTATAATCTCTATCGCTCAAATAATAGTATCCGTTCTTTTGATAATTACCGTGCTTTTACAACAACGAGGAGGCGGCCTGAGCTCCGCTTTCGGCGGACAAGGAGAATTTTATAGCACCCGCCGCGGAGCGGAAAAATTTATTTTCTATTCTACCATCGTCTTAGCGATTCTTTTTATAGGCTTATCTATAGCGGCGTTGGTGATAAAATAATAATCCTTTTATAAAATGTCGGGTAATTTAATTTGCCCTCGCCTAAATTTAGCATTTTAGTATTTGGTGTTTGGCGCAGCCGATAATCTTATCGTTAAATTAATTAGCGGATCAAAAACAATAAAGCCAAAACACGAGCTATGGTCTTACGCAAAGGTTTTTATTAAAAACAATAAGCCCATCTAATGAAATCGCTATTAAAATTTTTGTCGCCCAATGAAAAGCGTTTAATCAACGCTCTTTTTTTGATTGCGCTCGTTGTTTTTTTATATTTGATTATTCATAATTATTTTAAGACAACGGAGCCCGTTCCTGTTTTCGGAGGAGAATATAAAGAAGGCGTTATAGGAGCGTTAAATTCTACCAACCCGGTTTTAAGCCCCATTGATGACGCCAATCAAACGATTATTAATCTTGTTTTCAGCGGAATTTTAAAAGCGGACGGAAAGGGCGGAGTAAAGCCGGATTTGGCCTCTGATTATGATATTTTAGAAAATGGCAAAGTTTGGAAAATCTATCTGAAAAAAAATATTCTCTGGCAAGACGGCGAAAAATTTACCGCCGACGACGTAATTTTTACCGTTTCCAGCATTTTAAATCCCGACTCTCGCAGCCCTCTTTACTTAAGTTGGCAAGGGGTTAAAACGGAGAAAATTGACGACCACACCTTGATATTCACGCTAAAAAGCCCTTATGCGATTTTTGAAAGAAATTTGGCCAACCTAAAAATAATTCCAAAACACATTTGGGAAAAAACTCCTCCTGCCAACTTTCATCTTTCTGAATATAATTTAAAACCCATAGGCACCGGCCCTTACCAATATGAAAATTTTGAGAGGTCAAAAAATGGGATCGTTGTTTCTTACAAACTAAAAGCTAACGACAATTATTTCGAGAAAAAGCCTTATATTAAAAATTTTATTATTAATTTTTATAATAATCAAAATGAGGCGCTGAAAGATTATGATCGCGCGAAAATAAGCGGCGTGTCCAACGTTTTTCCGAAAACTTTGGGCGAAATAAAATCTAAGCACCGATATTTTGAAATCCGCCTTCCTCGCTCTTATGCCGTTTTTTTAAACCTTAATTTGGAAATTTTTTCCAAAAAAAACGTCAGGTTGGCGTTGGATTTGGCCGTGGATAAAAATTTTTTAGTTAAAGAAATATTTCATGGAAAAGGAGAAATATTATCATCGCCGTTTTCATCGGGAATGCCGGGGTTTGACGAAAACTTGTTAAAAACAGAGTTTTCTCCGGATAAAGCCAAAAAGCTCTTGATTGAAGAAGGATACAAAGACGAAGACGGCGACGGCTTTTTAGACAAGCTTAAATTCACTCTTCGCTTCCCGGAATCTCCGTTTTTAATGGAAACCGCCGGCTTGCTAAAAAACCAGTGGGAAAAAGCAGGGATAAAAATAGAATTACAGGGAGTAGGCATAGACTATTTTAAAGAAAACTATATTAAGCCCCGCGATTTTGAAGCAATGCTTTTCGGCCAAGTCCTCAATTACGATCCCGATCTTTTTAGCTTTTGGCATTCTTCCGAAAGATTTGACCCCGGCCTAAATATCGCCCTTTATGAAAACAAAGAAGTTGATCGGCTGATAGAAGAAAGTCGCCAATCTATGACTCCCGAAGTCCGACTAAAAAAATTATCAGAAATCAAAAAAATACTTACAAGCAATAAGCCCGCCATATTTCTATATAACCCTTATTACCTTTACTTAATCCATCCCGCGATAAAAGGAATAAATATTTCCGCGCTGGATTTGTCCTATCAAAGATTTTTTGACGTTGAAAATTGGCACATAAAAACCAAAAGGGTTAAAAAGTTAATATAAAAATTTTAGAATTGTAAAAAATCTATTTTGCTGTTAAAATCAAATCGTATAAAATGGGTTTGCTTGTTTTTTTACTAACTTAAAATAAAATTACCGCGCAAAAAAATAAGCCAAAAATCAATCCGTTAAGCATTGGCCGCTTTTTATGCCTCAAAAATATTTTTTAACTTTCATGCTTTCAGCTTTCTTCTTTCT
>CAYTHZ010000085.1:0-2513 GCA_964437745.1 uncultured Candidatus Saccharibacteria bacterium | reverse complement strand
GATCGTTCAAACAATCGCAAAACATTTTAGTTCGCGTTTTAAGTTCAATGTGTATTTCCAAGCCTATTGTAAGTTCGTAAATCACAACTTATAACCCATAACTTACAACACGTCGTTAGTCGTTAGTTAAATTTTCAATCATTAGTCAAATTAAAAATATGTTGTCAGTTATTGATCGCCGATTGTTAGTTAAATTATAAAACTTCCAAAATGTAAAATCCTTTTCTTTCGCCGGCAGCAGTGTCGCTTTTAATCCGGACTTTGTATTTTTTTCCGGATTCCGGTTTAAAGTTTTCTGGAAAAATAGCCAATTTTCCAAAATCCCATGTTATATATTTTTCAACTCCCTTTTTATCCCTAGAAAGCTGCGGCTTCACGATAAATTCCTTGGTTTTCAAACTCATCATATCTATCGCGTCTTTTAATAACCCGCTTTTTGGAATTTTACCCCCTAATTTTTCTATGATTTCTTTAAGCGAAACTTTTAACGGAATACTTTCTTTTTTTATGGGTTTCATTAATATGTTTTTCCTAACGCAAATGCTTTGCGGGATATTAGCGCCTTGTAAATCCGCTTTCTTTATTGAAACGAAAAAACTTTCATTATTAGGCGCGTAAAGAAGATAGCCGTCATATCCGCAAGCTCTCGCTCCTTCGTATCCCGAAGGTATTTTTTTGCCGATATCAATTAATATTTTGCCAAATTTCGTATTTGCGACAAATCCGTCTTGTTTTAAATTTTCGACGGCTTCTTTTGTGTTTTCAATTATTTTTCTTTGTTCCGCGCTTCTTTTGGCTAAATTATATTTTTTTAAATCTTCGTCGGAAAGAATTTCCAGAGGCGAACGGCCCTGTTTGAAATAATCGTATAAATTTTCAAAACTCAAAAATCTCTGCAGTCCTAAAATAGTCATGTCGCTTATTTCAAAATATTTTTCATTATTGGAAAATAAGCCTCGGTCAACTTTTGAAACAAAATCAACCAACTTATCCAATGTTTCGCCTTTTTTTAATAATCCCGAAGTAATCAATTTATAATAAGTAAATTTAGCGGCCGAAGGGGTGGCTTCCGTTGCTTCCGGGCCATGATGGTCTTCCCAAGCAGTCCCATCTTCTTTAGAAACTGCAATGCCGGTTTTATGGCCGGTATCCACGTTAATCGCTCCGGAAACAAATTCTCCGGGAGCAACATAAGTTATATTTTCCGTATTGAAGCCGGCTAATTTATAAAGGCCGAGGCAGGTTTTTCCGTCCAAATCCGTAAAAGGCAATAATTTTATTTTGTTTTCTTTGCTATCAAAACGAAAAACACCGTGTGTGGCAAATTCTTTCCAATACTCAATTGATTTTTCTTTAAATATTTTTTCTCTTTCCTTCGGCGAATCGCCTTTTAATTCGTCGTAAAATTTAATTTTAGATATCGTAAGATCCGCCGCTTTGCGGGAGAAATCCGCCATAATCGCTTCATATTTTTCTTTTTGAGATTTAAATCGGAATGATTCTGTCATAATCATAATTTAAACCTTCATTCCCTTTAACGCTCTTATTCTTTCCTCCACCGGCGGATGAGTGGAAAATAATTTTACCAGCCAAGATGTTTTTTTGCCGGAATCTGATTTAAATGGATTTTCAATATACAAATGGGCGGTAACGTTGCGCGCCGCCGCAAGCGGTTTCGGATCAGCCGCTATTTTTTCCAAAGCGTTTGCCAAACCTTCGGGATAACGGGTTAAAAGAGCGCCGGAAGCATCCGCCAAAAACTCTCTTTTTCGAGAAATGGCAAGCTGCATCAAGCTTGCGGCAATCGGGGCCAAAATTGCCGCCGCTAAAGAAATTAAAAATATAATTCCCGAAGCGCGCGAATCATGATTGTCGCGCCCTTTAAATCCGCCAAAGATTGCAGAGCGCGTAAACATATCGCTTAATATGGCAATGAATCCGACTAAAACAACTATAATCGTTTGTAAAAACATATCGCGGTTGCCGATATGAGAAAGTTCGTGAGCTATTACGCCTTCCAGTTCCGACCTGTCTAATTTCCTCAATAATCCTTCCGTTACGGCCACAACGGCATGTTTTGGATTGCGGCCCGTGGCAAAAGCGTTGGGCGCCATGTCATTTATGATATAAATTTTCGGCATCGCTAAACCGGCGGTAATAGTTAAATTTTCCACAATATTGTAAAGTTCCGGCGCGTTTTGTTTTTCTATGCGCTTTGCATTAGCCATTCTTAAAACAATTTTATCGGAAAACCAATAACTTAAAATATTCATAAAAACGCTGAAAAACACCGCGATATATAAAATGCGGAAATCTCCGTAAGCTCGGGAAAAAAGCCAGCCGACTCCGATAATAAAAATAAAAAATAGCGTAAAAATAAGCCAAGTTTTCCTAATATTAGAATATTTTTGAGTATAAAGAGTTGCCATAAATTTTTATTATATTAAACGTTAGGTAAGAAATTTTTTACAAGCTCTTTAATCTTTTCATCCGAGGGAATTGCTTTTTCTGGG
>CAYTHZ010000084.1:0-2607 GCA_964437745.1 uncultured Candidatus Saccharibacteria bacterium | reverse complement strand
CGTCGCCATAAATAATTATAAATATCTTAAATTTTAAAATTTAAGATATTTAATCGGGCGCAAAATTAGGGCGGGGTAAGACAATTTTTATACCATTTTTTACGCCAAAATTTTTATCTGCCGGTATTTTACTCAAATATGTCCCACCTCTTTCCATTCCGAACAGAGCCGTGAAAATATTTGGGCTCGATGATACTCTTATGGGGAAAGTAGAGTATGCCGGTAGTTAAAAATTTTGGTGTTTTTTTAACTAAAAAAAGCCGGATTTTTCCGGCCTTAATATTATGGCATACGTAGATATTCAGCGAGCTCTTGATTTAAAAGATTGAACAATGTAATCCGCGTTCCATCAACATTTATTGTGAATTCATAAATATTTAATTTACCACCATATTCAAAGATAAGAAAATAATTGTTATTATTGCTAACTATTTTATAATAAGCTGCCACAGTTGCAGTCGTTGCCCTATTTGTCTGTATCATAACTCCGCTGCCTTCATAATGATTATAATTAATAAAATAAAGAACTGATGTTTCAGGATGTATTTTATTTTTTTCTATCCATTTTTCTACAATACCGTTTTCGTTGCAAGACTTAATAGCGGATAATTTTCTCATCATCATTCCCTCTCTTTTAATTTTTTAATAGTTTTCAAAAAAAACTTCTATAAAAAAATAGTGCATTAACAATAATAATTTGTCAAGTTTTTGGACTAGGGAAATTAAGATACAATAAATAAATCGTGAGTTTAACGTATAATGCAAATCTGCGAATGATATGCTAATATTACGCAAACTGCTAATAAATATTGAAATCCAAAATCCAAATTTCAAAATCCAAAATAAATCTTAAATTCAAATATCTAAATTTTAAACAAATTGTTTTGAATTTTTAATTTTATATTTTGATATTATTTTGAATTTTGCGCTTTGGATTTTTAATTTGCAATTTGTATTTGTTAACTTGGCATAAGATTCGCGTTATTAGCATTATGAAAATTCATTTTATCGGCATAGGCGGAATAGGGACGAGCGCTTTGGCTAAATATTATTTAAGCCAAGGCCATAAAATAACCGGCAGTGATTTATCCGCCAATTGGCGGACAGTTTTTGACACCCAAGAACTTAAACTGATTAAATTTTATTCTGAACATAATGAAAATAATCTGGCAAAAAATACTGATTTGGTTATTTATACCGCCGCCATTAACAAAGACAATCCCGAACTTAAAAAAGCGAAAAAAATCGGAATAAAATGCCTTTCCTACGCGCAAGCTCTTGGCGAATTAACTAAAAAATTCTATACCATAGCGGTTTCTGGGATGCACGGTAAAAGCACTACAACCGCCATGATTGCCGCAATTTTAATTAAAGCCGGCTTAGATCCGACTATTATTGTCGGCTCTAAAGTCAATTTCAACAATGCCCCGATAAACGCCGATGCCTACGCGAATAAGCGAAGATACGATAATATCCGCGAGAATCAGCGCCAAAATCAGCGAAAATTCCCTCTTTATACTAATTTTCGGCTGGGACGATCACCAAATCCGAAATTAGATTTTCGCGTAAATCCGCGTTTGGATCCCTGCCTTGCCGGCAAGCAGGCGCGCAAACCCGCGATATTGGTCATTGAAGCCGATGAATTTGACAGAAGCTTTCTTAATTATTGGCCGGAGATTATTGTTTTGACAAATATAGAAGAGGAACACCTTGATTGTTATAAAGATTTAAATGATATTATACAGACATTTAAAAAATATATTAATCATTTACCGAAAAAAGGAATTTTGGTGGCGAATAAAGATGATAAAAATATAATACGAATAATTCAAAATTTACGATTTAAGGTTCAAAAATATAGCCCAAAAATAAAACCTAATGGCTTAAAACTAAAAATACCCGGATGGCACAATATAAGCAATGCTATGGCGGCTTTAATCGTTGCTCGCGCGCTGGATATCTCCGATAAAATTTCCATAGCGGCTTTGAATAATTTTAATGGCATTTGGAGAAGGTTTGAATATAAAGGAACATTAAATGGAGCCAAAATATACGATGATTACGGCCATCATCCTACGGAGATAACGGCAACCTTAGCCGCTGCCGCAATAATTTTGTCTAAAAACGGAAAGTTATATTTAGTGTTTCAGCCTCATCAATATCATCGCACTTATAAATTATTCAGACAATTCAAAAAAGCATTTAATTTAGCCGATAAAATAGGAATTATGGATATTTATAGCGTAGCCGGCCGGGAAGATAGTTCTATAAAAAAACAGGTTAATTCTCAATTTCTGGTTGAATCTCTGCGTTATCAAAAAAAAGACGCTTTGTATCTGCCGTCTTTTGAAAAGGCCGAGGGTTTTTTAAAATATAATTTGAAAAAAAACGATTTGGCGATTATAATGGGAGCAGGGGATATATGGCGACTGACGGAATCATTGTTGAACAGAATTCATAACGGGCAAATTCCAAAATAAAATGCATAAAATAAGGCGGTGTTCGGATACGCCTATTAGGTTAGAATTTAGAATTTAGAATCTGGAATTTGGAATTTGTTTTTAATTTCCAATTTCCATACCGAATTTTAAATTTCTAATTTTTCCA
>CAYTHZ010000083.1:0-2666 GCA_964437745.1 uncultured Candidatus Saccharibacteria bacterium | reverse complement strand
AAATTAAACATTTGGAAATTAAATCTTTGTTTGGAAATTGAATAATTGGAAATTGGAAATTAAAAATAAATTCCAAATTCCAAATTCTAAATTCTAACTCAAGAAGCGGATTTAAATGCCGCAAACGCCGTTTTCTATTTTATGCCATCTTTTATTTCAGAAATTAGAATTGTCCTATCATTTGATAAATCGGCACTATTACTGAAAGCGCGACGCCTCCAACAAAAATGGCGATAAATAAAAGCATCGCCGGTTCAAAAAAGGACATGGCGGTTTTTATGCTGGAATCTATTTCCGAAGTGTAAAAGCTGCCAAGGGTTTTTAAAAGATCGGCGGTATGGCCGGTTTTTTCAGAAATATTTATAAGATTAACTAAAACTTGGGGAAAAATTGCCTCGCGCTTGAAAGCTTCTCCCATGCTTAACCCTTGGGTCAAGCTTTCTCTGGCAATTCTTTGGAGACTGCTTTGGATATCCGGATGCCCCGCTGTTTCTGAAGATAGCTCTATGGCTTCTATTAAAGGAAGTCCTGACGATAGTAAATCCGAGAGATTGACGCAAAGCCTTTGAATAGCTCTTTTAAAGATAATCGTTTTTATTAACGGCATTTTTTGAAACATTCTTTGGATAAAAATTTTTCCGGTTTTGCTTTTTTTATAAAATAAGACAAAAAATAATGTTAGCGCCAAAAAGATTATTAACAAAACAATTCCGTTGGCGATCAAAAACGACGATAAAGCCATTACTGCTTTGGTAAACAAAGGAGGATTTATGGTGCTGGACGCAAAAATGCCGGTGATTCTTGGCACGGCGAAAACGAGCAGGGCAGTAAACATAAAAGCCGATGTTGTAAGCAGAAGCAGAGGGTAAATCATCGCCGAAATTATTTTCTTTTTTAGCTCAGTTTCTTTTTCCAAAGAAGCGCTTAAGTCTTCCAGTGTTTTTTCAAGTTTTCCCGAATTTTCTCCGGAGCGAATCATGTTGATAAAAACCGGAGAAAAACTTTGAGGATATTTGGCAAAAGTAATAAAAAAGGGATTGCCTTTTTGCAGGTTGCTTTTGATTTCCAAAAGGATTGATTTCAGAGTCGGTTTTTCTATGTCGTTTATTAAAATTTCTATGGCTTGCATTAAACCGGTCCCGACTTTCAGCATCAGTCCTAAATATTTTGTTAAAAATATTTTGTCTTCGGAAGATATTTTTTTATAAGAAAGCCCGAGTTTTTCAATTAAGCCGGTTCCCTTTAGAAGTTTAATGGATATCGGCCTCATTCCTTTTTCGTTGATGAAAACCAAAACTTGGGCCGGAGAGTTGGCTTCAATATTATTTTCCACTATTTTCCCGTTTGGTAAAGCGGCGATGTAATGAAATAGCAATTTTTTAGCTGTTAGCTGTTAGCCGTTAGTTTGATTAAAACTTCCGTTGGGGCGGATCCGCCTATGGCGGAAAAAAGCCAAAAGTTAAAAGATTTTTTTATTCTTTTATTACCCTTAGCACTTCTTCTATGGTTGTAAGGCCCATTTGGGATTTTGAAAGCCCGTCTTCAAACATTGTCGTCATGCCGGTTTTTCTGGATAATTCTCGCAGTTTATCAAGAGTGAATTCGGGGCCGGAGATTAGATTCCGAACTTCATCGTTGGGGATTAAAATTTCAAATATACCCATTCGTCCTTGATGGCCGGACATTTGGCATGATTGGCAGCCGGTTCCTTTAAAAAGAAGGGTGGGCAAATTTATGGATTCCGGTGGAAGATTTTTTTCCCGGGATATAATTTGCATTTCGGAGGCGATTTTATTTAACGTGGTTTCGTCCGGTTTATAGCTTTCAATGCAGTCGTGGCATATTCTTCGGACTAATCTTTGAGCGACAATTGCGTTGATGGAGGCGGATATTAAAAACGGCGCTATCCCGAGATCTATCAGCCGGGGAATGGCGGTGGGCGAATCGTTGGTGTGCAGAGTTGATATTACAAGATGCCCGGTTAAAGCCGCGTGAACGGCTATCTCGGCTGTTTCTTGGTCTCTAATTTCTCCAACAACTATTATATTGGGGTCTTGCCTTAAAACTGCCCGCAATCCGGAGGCGAATGTAATGCCGGCTTGAGGATTTATTTGAGTTTGGTTTACATAAGGAATTTCATACTCCACCGGATCTTCAATGGTGATAATATTCACATTCGGCTTGTTTAAAATAGAAAGCATTGAGTAAATGGTAGTAGTCTTTCCCGAGCCGGTGGGTCCGCAAATCAGGATTATTCCATAGGGTTTTTCCAATATGGAATATATGGACGCGGCGTCTTTGTCGGAAATTCCCAACTCGGAAAAACTTAATGGTTTTGCGCTGGCTGTCAAAAGCCGAAGAACAATTTTTTCTCCGTGCACGGTTGGCATTATGGCGACGCGAATGTCGGTGGGCGATTCGCCCAGCGCAACAAATCTAAATTTTCCGTCTTGGGGTTTGTAGTGCTCGTCTATTTTTAATTCGGAAAGTAATTTAACTCTTGCCAGCAAAGCCGGATGGATTTCAATTGGAATACGGATTATTTCCTGAAGAAAGCCGTCAATGCGGAATCTGACTATGATTGTGTCCGATAATGGTTCAATATGGATATCGGAAGAAGACAAAGACAGGGCGAAAGAAACGACGCTGTCAAATAAATTGATAAC
>CAYTHZ010000082.1:0-2738 GCA_964437745.1 uncultured Candidatus Saccharibacteria bacterium | reverse complement strand
TATTTCTTCCATTTTTTCATTTTCAAGGCGTTGCCTATGTATCTCATCTTTTGCAGTCTGTCTGAGGGTCAGTTCAAGAAACTAACGTAAATGAAATAATAAATAAAAAATTATTAGCATTCATGAATAATGAAAAAAATAATGATAATTTAAATCCTCCAAAGCGAAGCGAAATAAAGCCCGGAAGCGCGGTTTGGATTATTGAGAAAGAAAATTACGGAACTGATAATTTCAAACAGGGAATAGTAAAAGACATCCTGACCTTAAAACCGTTTCATCCGCGGGGCATAAAAGTACGCTTGACCGACGGCAGCGTAGGCCGCGCGCAATGGTTAATGAAGGATTAAAAGGCAATGGAGAAAATATAAAATAACCAAAAGAAATGATTCAAATTAAAATAAAAGACAATGGTGAACCGTTGGTGGATTTAAAAAAATATTGCCCGAAAGCAATAATAGCGATTAATAAAAAACGGATGGCTGTGGAAAAAGCGGCGTATTTGCGGAAAACAGTTGCCAAAATGTTGAATAGGGCGCAAAAATATTTGCCGAATGGAATAAATTTCATAATCAGCGATGCCTGGCGACCGGCTTATATTCAATGCAAAATTTATTTTAAATTTATCAGCCATTTTAAAAAGACGCGCCCGAAATTAAACGAAAAACAAATAATGCGCCGGGTTAACGAATATGTGGCTCCGTGGAAAGGGAAAGGAGCGTCCGGAGATATGTCCGGCGGCGCGATTGATATAAGATTGGTTGACGCCAAAGGCCGAAAAATTCCCATGAAATCTAAAAAATTAAATTATCAAGAAAATTCTTTATCAAATCAAAAAAAATTGCCGCCATATATTCAAAAGAACCGCCAAATCCTTTTTGATGCGATGTTAAAAGCGGGATTTTCCAATTATTATAAAGAATTTTGGCATTGGAGCTGTGGCGATTATTATTGGGCGAAACGCAAAAAAAATCAGAAGCTATTTATGGAGCCGTGGCCGATGTAAATTGCTTGTATGAAAATGAATTATGCCCGCGCAAAAGCGGAGATAAATTAAAGAATTACCATGAAAAGCAAAGAAATAAAAAAGTCGCTTTTTAGCAATACTTATTGTTCAATTTTATTATTTTTGTTTAATCTAAATTAAAATGGAAAATAATCAGCCATTATTTAAAATTTCTGCCTGGAAAATAACCGTTTATATTTTAATAATAATCGCGGGCATTTTTGTTTTTTTTCAGTTTGCCGAAATAAAGACTTTGGCAAAATTATTCAAGCAGGGCGGAATGTTCTGGATAATATTGGCGGTTGCGGTCCAATTATCAACTTATGCCGCAGTCGGGCTTTGTTATCGTTCATTGCTTGTTATTTTCGGCGGAAAAGGCGTGCTTTCTATAAAAGACAGCTTTAAATCTTCCGTAATAATGACCTCTTTGGCTCGCTTGATTCCCGCTTACAATGTTGGAGACAATGGATTTTTTTTATACTTTATTAAAAAAAGAGGGTTTCCCATCCAAAAAGGAATACAGGCTGTTTTTCTGGAAATACTTTTATATTATTTAGCTCTTTTTTTATTTTTTATTCTGGGAATGCTGTATCTTATTTTTCATCCGCAAATTGATAAATTATATCTCAGGGCGTCTTTTATATTTTCTTTAATAGTTTTATTATTCGGAGTTTTTGTTTTTTGGTTTTTAGCCAAAAAAAAGGGGTTGAAAGAAATATTAAGCAAGGCGGGAAAAATTATGAACAAGGTGTTTCCTTCGCTTAGGTTGAGTAATTTGGGAGAAGAAATAGATTTAAGCAGCGGGCAAGAAGACGCTGTTTTTGTGATAAAAAATAAAAGGCGTTTGTTATTCTGGCCGTTTGTCTGGAGATTTATGACTTTTTTGATTGACGCTTTGGTTATTTATTTTCTTTTTTTGGCTTTTGATACCCATGTTTATTTTGGCATTATCGTGGTTGTGCTGGCTTTGTCTCAGGCAATCGGAATTTTTTCAATAGGTCCCGGCGGGCTTGGATTTTTTGAAGGAGCGATGATTTTTTTATACCAGAATTTATTTATACCAATTGAGATAAGCGTCGCAGTTACGTTGCTTTTCAGGGGTCTTTCTTTTTGGCTGCCCATGCCTTTTGGAATTTGGCTTTATTCCAAAATAGTGAAAAATAATGGTAAAAGTGGACCGACTCCTAAAATTTGAACAACTGCCATAGAGTGGATTTCGGAGCAATTGTTTGATAAAATGATTGCATATGAACAAAAAATATTCTCCGGCCAGTTCAAGGTCCAACTAGCTCTGGAATATCTAAAAGGCCTCAAATCAAAAGCCGACATCTGCTATCTGGCGGCAATTATTAATTTCTATGAGATCGTTTGCCGCAACCAGCACAACCACGATGCGGCGATTGTATTCTTCTTTGGGTTATTTTCCGTCGGAGGAATTCAAAACCCAAACAGTCTAAAATATATTAATAATAATCTATCAAACAGCCGGCTCCCGATTTATCCGCCAGAGACGGATTTATTCGCTCTGTAAATTAACCAAAAGTTTTTAGAAAGCGGGGGGTCAGCGCAAAGATTATAAATTTAATTTTATTTTATTAATTATAATTATATGTCTTACGATTCGCCGCGCATTTTAGTTATTATCCACGGCTGGGGAGCTGGAAAAAAATCATGGGAGCATTTTTTGGCTGCCTTATCGCAATATTCGGATGTTGCGCCATATTTTATTGAACTG
>CAYTHZ010000081.1:0-2864 GCA_964437745.1 uncultured Candidatus Saccharibacteria bacterium | reverse complement strand
TTTCCGCTTTTACGGGATTATAAAAGCGGATTGACGCGAATAATTACGCGGATTCGCGCAGATATATATTTTTGAGATAGGTTGTAGAATTGTTAAAATCTGTAAAGCTTTTAAAGATATAGGGTCTATGAAATTTGTAAAGCTCGCAGGAAAAAAACCGGGAAATTCTTCCCGATTTTTTAATGAAAGCTAAATTTTAGATTGAGATCGGGGTTGACCCCTCACTTGAAAAGAATATGCATTATGTTTATGTTTTAAAAAGCGATAAGGATAAGAAATTATACATCGGTTATACCAATGATTTGCGTAAAAAAATTCAAGAACATAATGCTAAAAAATCAATATCAACGGAATCTCGCGCGCCATTTCGCCTTGTTTATTGCGAAGCGTATTTTTCCGCCAAAGACGCCAAAGAAAGAGAGAGGAAATTAAAAAGATTTTCCGGCGCTTATATTCATCTTAAAAACCGCATTGATAAGTCTTTTCAAGTGAGGGGTTGACTTTTGTTTATAAAATATGATATTGTATTAAAAACCTTAATAATTTAAAAGGGTAAAAAAGGAAGGTGGGGCAGGATGAAAATTGTCCATAATAAATGGTCTGGGCGATTGATTTTGTTTATCGGTTTTGCGGCGTATGTTTTAACAGGTAAATATTTAGACGGTATTTCATTGTTGTCTCATCGTGATCCGTTTAATTTTTTGCCGATAGTTAATATTGGCGCTACTCTTGATTTGGGTTTGGCGGCGTTATATATCGCGGCATTTTTTTCTTTAAGACGCGCGGTTAAAAAGAATCCGTCAATAACAACCAAGATTTTTACTGTGGCTGGTTTGGCGCTTATAGCGAGATCTGTTTTAACATTGATGGTGCAGTTGACTTTTAATGTCGGCGCGCCGATAGGGTATGTCGCGATTGAAGACCATATTCTGAATAAGCTTAACTTGTTGTTTCATAATGATTTCTTTTTTTCCGGCCATACTTCCGCGCCATTCATTTTCTGGTTATTTTTTAGGAAAGAAAGCCAATGGCAAAATTGTCTTTTCGCGGTTGGAACGGGCTTGATGGCATTAGGAACTTTGCTTATGCGCCATCATTACGCGGTAGACGTGATAGCCGCGTTTCCGATTGTTTTAGGCATTTATCTTTTTGTTAAATATTGTCTTTTAAAAAAAGGGGGTGAAAAGAAATGAAGGTTTTGGTGACAGGAGCTTGCGGATTTATCGGTTCGCATTTGGTTGATGAGTTAATTCGTCAAAAATATGAAGTTGTGGCGACGGATTTGGCGGATGCGCCGAAAACTTTTTTGAATCCCGAAGCAATTTTTATTCCGGCGGATTTATCTTGCAAAAAAGATGTGGAGAATCTTTTCGCGCGCGGCGAAATGAGGTGGACATCTATGGTTTTTCATGTTGCGGCAATATTTGATTTATTCCCGCCGGATTCTATAATGTTAAAAAATAATTGCGTTGGCACTATTAATTTAATGAATGCATTTGCCAATCATAAGGTCGTGACTAAGCGCTTCTTGCTTTTTAGCTCTGGCGCAATTTACGGCGATACTTCGCCAATCGTCAGCGCCGATGAAAAATTTACTTTGGATCCAAAAAGCGCCTACGCGCGCTCTAAGGTGGAGCAAGAAAGAGTCTTAAAAGTTTTTATAACAGCGAATCCTGAATGTTTTGACGCGGTCATTTTAAGATTGGCGGCGGTTATTGGTCCTCGTTCCCGTTATGGCGCTGCGAAAATATTGGAATTTATTGCCGGCGGACAGATTCAGTTTTATCTCGGTAAGAAAAAGTTGATTGCCGCGCTTGTTCATGTGGACGATGTCGTCGGCGCGGCAATCCACATTGGTCGGAAACCAATGGAACTCTTGAAAAGAGTGGCGGATAATGAGACTGTTCCAGTTTTTAATATAGTTGATAATTCTCGTTATTCTTATGAAGAATTGTTTGATTATATGGCTTCTCTTTTAGAGAAATCGCATGGTTCGCGGATATTGAAATTCCATATGCCGCTTTTTCTACTTCGTCTTTTGGGGAAATGGCAGGAATTTTCGGCTTGCAAACATAAAACTCGTCCGAAATTTGCTGTCAGTTTGGTGGATTTTTTCCAATTCCCGATGACTATGAATAATTTTCGACTGCTTTCAGCAGGATATGAATTAAAGTGGCCGGATACCAAAGAAACAATTAAGCATACTCTTTATTGGTATTTGAAAGAGGGGTGGATTTAAATGGGAGTTAAAAGTTTAAAGCCGAAAACCAAAAATTTATTGGGAAATCAAAATGGAACGTTTATTATTGATGCTTTGTTTTTGCTGCCGTGGGTTTTTGGACCTTTGATGGTGTTTTTGGCAACCCGCTGGCTATTTAATTGGATTAAGAATAGAAAAATTGTTGTCGCGGGATTGTTTGCGACTACGATGCTGGGGTTTTGGCTTATGGCCGGTTGGGGGTTGTATTTTGACGGAGTTTCGCTTGAAGGAATATCGCGCTTGACCGGAACTACAAGCGGGAATGATTTTATGTGGAATTGGCCGTTTAATTTATTCGGTTTGCAGGTTGTCGGGCAAAATCAAATTCCCACATATGCTGATTTTTACGGATGGCTGAATATTTTGGCAATGTTTTTCTTTATCGTGGTCTATCCGTTAATGCTGTGGTTGGGAATTCAGGCCGGATATTTGCTTTTTGGCCGCTCGGAAAAACAAAAAGGCGTTGTTTGCTTGTTTTTTAAACGGTCAACTTCCAAAAATGAATTTAATTAAAAAACGCGGCTTGCTGTAAAATATATCACAGCAAGCCGCTTTTTAGTTTGGCTGATATTTGTTATAATAATTATTAAGCAATAATTAATTT
>CAYTHZ010000080.1:0-2881 GCA_964437745.1 uncultured Candidatus Saccharibacteria bacterium | reverse complement strand
GCCAGTTTTCCCGCATAAGGCGGCGCGAAGCACCGCCGAAACGGCAGGCAAAAAAGAAGAAAGTTTGATACTGGAGCGGGTAACGGGAGTCGAACCCGTGTCCTATCCTTGGGAAGGATATATAATGGCCGTTATACGATACCCGCGATAATTAGAGCCGATCTTAATATCGGCGGCTTATGGATTATTGATAATGATATGATAAACGATGCGATAATAATCTTGAATCTGGAATATAAAATTTGTTAGGTAATTTTCAATTTCAGAATTTTCAATTTTCAATCAATTCAAGAATTTTCAATTTTAAAATTTATGAAACACGATTTAAAAGAATCGTTTTAAATAAATAATTGAAAATTTTAACATTAGAAATTGTTTGGAAATTCTTAAAGTTGGAAATTGGAAATTAAATAATAATATTTGAAATTTGCTTATTGTGAATTTTAACTGTTTTATTATACCAATTAATTTTATAAATTTCTAATAATATGAACGCCGTGTCAATAATAAAATTATTGACAAGTATTATTAATAGTGTTAAGGTATTAATGGAAATTAATAATTAAATAATAATACAAAGAGAAAGGAGTGTTTATGAAAAAAAGAACAAAGGCTGAAATTATTGCCATGTATAATCAATATGTGGCCAAGACATATAACAACCTTGATGTGGTTTTGGACAAAGGAGATGGAATTTTCCTTTGGGATAGCGATGGAAATCGTTATTGGGATTTTTGGAGTTCTTACTCGGCTGTAAATTTCGGTCATCAACACCCCCGCTTAACTGCTGTTGCAATTAAAGAATTAATGCGCGGCCCAATGAGAACTCGCGCTTGCTATGATGAAAATCTGGCTCTTTTAGGAGAGAAGCTTTCAAAATTAACAAAAATGGAAACAAAGATTATTCCGAAATGTTCCGGCGCCGAAGCTGTGGAAACTGCCCTAAAGGCAATGAGAATGTATGGTTATAGGGAAATGAAAATTCCTTATGATAAGGCGGAAATCATTGTCGCCGCCGGCAATTTTCATGGCAGAACGATTACCGTGATAAGTTTTTCTTCGGAGGAACAATATAAGAAAGATTTCGGTCCGCATACTCCGGGGTTTAAAATTGTTCCATTTAATGATGTAACGGCTATCAAAAAGGCCATTACGCCTTATACGGTGGGAATTTTACTGGAGCCGATTCAGGGTGAGGGCGGGATTATTATTCCGGCTAATGATTATTTGGCAAAAATAAGGACAATATGCGACGATTGGCATATTCTTTTGGCTTTAGATGAAATTCAGACAGGTCTTGGCAGGACTGGAAAAATGTTTTGTTATGAACACAGCGGAATTAAGCCGGATTTGCTTTGTTTGGGAAAAGCGCTGGGCGGAGGTATTCTTCCCATATCGGTCCTGATCGGAGTAAATAAAGTAATGGATTTATGGAAGCCGGGAGACGACGGCAACACTTTCGGCGGATATGGAATGGCGGCAGGCGTTGCTTGCGAAGTGTTGAATGTGGCAGTTGAAGAGGAAATATCTCAAAAAGCGGATAAGTTAGGAAAAAAATTAATTTCTTCGCTTAAATCTATAAAAAGCTCGCATATAAAAGAGGCGCGCGGCAAGGGATTATTGGTTGGAATAGAGTTGTGGCCCAATGCCGGAGGCGCCAGAAGGTTTGTGGATAAACTTTTATTTGAGGAAAATCTCATCTGCAAAGAAGCGCATCATAACATAATGAGATTTTCAATGCCGCTTATTATCACTGAAGAACAACTGGAAGAAGCGGCTGGAAAAATAAAAAAAGTTTTAGAAAAAAATTAATAAAAAAGGACGCAGAAAATTCTGCGTCTTTTATTTTTTAAAATTTTTGTTATTATGATGATAATGTTATGAAAAAAACAAATGAAAAAATTATCGGGATTGACGAAGTGGGCAGGGGGTCTTTGGCCGGCCCGGTGGTTGTTGCCGCGGTTGCTGTTTCCCGCGACTGCGATTTTAAAAAACAATTTTCCCGCGCGAATCCGCGCTTAAATCACTGCCTTGACGGCAGGCAGGCGCGCCAATGGGCGTTAATTAAAGATTCCAAGAAATTAACTAAAATCCAACGGGAAAAACGGTTTAATTATTTAACAAAGGATAAAAATATTTACTGGGCAATAGTTTCAGTTGGGACCAAAACAATAGATAAAATAAACATCTCTAACGCCGCGAATTTAGCCGCGGAAAAAAGTTTTAAAAAGTTAATCAGAAAGCGTAAAATTGTTAATGCGGAAGTCTTTTTGGACGGGGGATTATATTTAAAAAATATTTTAAATCCTAAATTCCATATTCAAAATTCTATTGTTAAAGGCGACGAAAAAATTCCTGCAGTAGCCGCAGCGTCTATTATTGCTAAAGTTTACAGAGATAAATTAATGGATAAATTTCATAAAAAATATCCGCAATACGGCTTTAATCTTCATAAAGGATACGGAACGAAAACGCATTTGGAAAAATTAAAAAAATGCGGCGCTTCCGTCGAGCATAGATTTAGCTATGAACCGGTTTTCCAAAAATTATCTTTTAAAGATAAAATTTACTATTTAGTTTCCAAAATTCCCAAAGGCGAAATGAAAACTTGTAAAGAAATTGCCGTATTGGCGGGAAAGCCGAAGGCGTGGCGAGCGGTGGGAAATATGCTTAATAAAAATTACGACAAAAAAATTTCTTGCCATCGGGTCATAAAATTTGATGGAAGATTCGGCGGATATAACCGCGGTGCCGTGAAAAACAAGAAATTTTATAAAAAAATAAAATATGCCGCTGCAAATTGAATTAGGAAAAAGCGGGATTAAAATTCCCAAAAAACGCGATCCGAGAATAGCTTGGGGGATTTTGATTTTTCTGGCGA
>CAYTHZ010000079.1:0-2884 GCA_964437745.1 uncultured Candidatus Saccharibacteria bacterium | reverse complement strand
CTTTTGTAGATCACGGATTAAGGGTGATGCACGCAGGTCTAATCCTTATATCCAATTTCTACTTTTGTAAGCTAAAACCCGCGATTTAGCAATTAAATCGCGGGTTTTTGTTTATTACAAGCTTTAAACTTTATGGACTATTTAGTCCGCTTATCTGTATTCGTTGCTATTCGTCCTTTCATTCGTTGCAATTCGTTTTAGAATTCGTTGTTATTTATGGATTATTCTCATTGCCATTCGCGGATTATATTTATTTTTTCTCCTTTTCCTCTTTTTTCTCTTCTTTTAATTCTTTTCCCATCTTGTCCATCTCTTCGTCCAAATATTTTTCTGAAGCGTCAAACGCGTCTTTTAATTTATCCGCCACTTTTTGCTCGGAAACGCTCATTTTTGGCTTTTTATCCGCCATTTTCACCTGGTCTTCAACTTCTTCTTTCAACGCCTTAAACACCTCATCAACTTTTTCTTTGGCTTTGGAAATCTGCGCCGCCGCCAGCTCTTTTTCTTTTTTCAATTTTTGTTTTTGTTTGTATATCAAGAAATAAGAAGCGGCGCCGGAAAAAACCATTGCTGCCAAAACAATCATCCACCAATATTTAGCGGCGGAAAATCCTCCGGCTTGCCCCGGCGCGACATCAACAATAATTTCCGCAACCGTTTCTTTTATGTTTCCGGCGTTATCAAACGCCTTAATTGAAACCAAATGTTTGCCCGGCGCCTGAATAGGCATTTGATAGGGATTAGCTTTTACTTCTTCTACGCTTACAGGAAAAGCGTCTCCGCTGCCGATTTTTATTTCATAGTATGAAATTCCAGAAATTTCATCAACGGTGTTAAACAATAAAAACGGCTGGCTATCCCAAGCATTTTTTCTTTGAACTTCTATTTTAAACGAACGCGGAGAAGCTGTGTCTATTAAGGCTCTTCTTGTGACAACCCTGCTCCATCCGTAATCATTTTTAAACTTAATGTGAAAATACCACAAACCGTCTCCCACTCCGCTGAATTTTTTTGATTTTATAATTCCGTCCGAAAGGGACCCCGGATCCGCTTCCAAATTTTCATCCAAAGAAAAACTGACTCCTGTAATATCTTTTGGCAAATCCCAGCTGAATTCCGGATTATTATTGGAATACCATTTATTTTCATCAGGATGCGTAACGGAAGTAACGCGAGGCGCCAACGGCTTGGATCCGGCGGGAATCGGAGTTGATTTAGGAGTGGCTGTCGGAGTGGGCGTTAATCCGCCGACAGACGGCGTTATGGTATAGTTTGCCGGATTCATTTTAGAAAGAATATCCGTACCCAAGCCATCTGCCGCTAAAACCGAACCAGATGTAAAAGAAATATTCGCCTTGCCCTCTTTAAGCGCCTGAAAAGTAATGCTTACAATAGAGCCGGAGCTGCCTGTATAGGGCGCGGGGCTTCCTCCGCCAAAAACAATCGTGCCTTTAGTGTTGGAAAAACTCGGCTCCGCGGTCCATAAAGAAAATATGGAGCCATCCTTGGAAACGCGGGTGATTGAAATAATATCTTTATCAAAAGACAAAGCAACTTCTGCCGCGTTAACGCCCGGGCTTCCGCCGCTGTTTACCGCCACTCTTGCCGTAAAAGACTTCCCAACCGCGTAAGATCCGCTCGAAGGAGAAAGAGATAAAACCGCCTCACCGGCGAAAACAACGTTGCTAGAAAATAGAAAACAGAAGATAGAAGATAGAAAAACTGAACAAAAAATAGAAAATAAAAAAACTCTTTTCATTAATTACTCCGCGTTTATCCGCGCTTTAATCCGCGAATATTCGCTTTTAATTTTTAACTTCATTAATTTTTATTTTTTTCTTTATGCCGCGGTTTTCGCCGGTTTTTAAAAAGGGCAGCCGCAAAATTAAAACCCCGGTTTCCACTCGCGCGTCAATCCCAAAAGCATTAATTTCCGCGTTAAAATTTATTTGCCGATAAAACGGCCACCAGCTGCATTCCTGATTAATATATTTTCCTTCTTCTTTATTTTCTATGTAATTTTCAGGCCTCTTGCAAACTCCGCTGATCACAACTCCGTCATTTCCTTCTTCTAAAACCACGCTCAAATCATCCAAAACAACCCCGGAAATTTTAGCGAAAACTATCGCCTCTGAAGGGCTTTTAAACACATCCACCTCCAGCTGCGCCATTGCCCGTAAAAAAGGAGCAAGTTTTTTTGCTTCCGCTTCTCTTTTTTCTTCTTTCAATTTAGTTCGGCCGCCCTTGGTTAAAACCGACGCGGTTTTTTTAAATTCTTTTAAAAACGATAAAAATGGCTTGGCGGGCGAAGACAGCTCGGCTTTTTCCGCCGCTTGAGCCGAAGCTTTTTGCTTCAAATCCCTCAGACTGTCATCAGCCGATTCTTTAGATTTTATTTTTGCCAATTTATCTTGAAAAGAAGACATTTTTACGAAATACCAATTTTTACGAATTTACGAATTTATTTAATGTTAACAATCCTCTTAAAACGCATTTTGTCTGGTGAAAAATAAATTAATAATCCCAATTTCAAATTATTGACAGCCAAATAACGATACAACTGATCAATATGAGATTTAGAAAAATAATTGCCTTTTTTAATTTCTAAAACTATTTTATTTTCAACTAGAAAGTCTAAATAATTCCTGCCAATAATAGCTTTATTAAATACAACAGGAGTATATACCTGCTCCCAAAAACTCAATCCGCAATCTTTTAATGAAATAGCAATGGCTTTTTGATAAACAGATTCTTTATGTCCATATCCCAATTTATTATAAACATCAAAAATAATCCCGATAATTTGATAAGAAAGTTCCGGAAAGATTAAATCTTCTATCTTGGGCATATTGGTATATTAGTAAAAATTCGTATTTTGTAAAGA
>CAYTHZ010000078.1:0-2903 GCA_964437745.1 uncultured Candidatus Saccharibacteria bacterium | reverse complement strand
CGAGGCAAACTCTGGCGTAAATAAACTTTGGTGGACCTAGGCAGAATCGAACTGCCGTCTCGTCAATGCGAATGACGCGTCGTACCACTAGACCATAGGCCCTGTAATCAAAATATTTATCTCGTAATTATCGTTCCGCTTTGGTTTTTTAAAATTTTTCCTATATTTTTTAAATGACCGATTGCAACTTCTTTGCCCCCGTTTTCTAAAAAATCTATTGCTGCTTTAATTTTCGGCCCCATTGAACCCTCCGGAAATTGTTTTTCGTTTAAATATTTTTTAACTTCTTTAACTTTTAAATTTTTGATTTTTTCCTCATTAGGTTTCCTGTAATTTAAAGAAACATAATCCACATTGGTAAGAATTATCAGCTTTTTAGCTTTCATTTCTTTAGCCAAAAGCGCCGAGACCAAATCTTTATCAATTACCGCATCCGCTGATTTTAATCTTTCAACTTTAGACTTTTGTCTTTTAATTTCAATTATCGGTATTCCTCCGCCGCCGCAAGCGATTGTTAAAACTCCGCTTTGAACAAGATTTTTAATAACATTCAGCTCTAAAATTTTTTGAGGATAAGGCGAAGCCACCACTCTGCGATAAAGTCCTTCGGGAGTTTGTTTTATTATCATTTCCGCGCTTTCAATTTTTTTTGCCTCCTGCTCAGTATATGCCGGACCAATGGGTTTAATTGGATTTTTAAACGCAGAATCTTTGGAATCAACCAACACATGAGTTAAAACAGGAATTGCGCTTTTATTTATTTTAAGCCGCAAAAAAACATTAAGAAATTTTTGTTCCAAAAGCGCGCCTATTTGAGCTTGAGAAAGAGCGACGCAGACATTTAGCGAAAGAGGGTTGACATAATTTTTTGACACTTCCTGTTGTAAAAAGAGATTGCCGACCTGAGGCCCGTTGCCGTGAGTAATAATTATTTTTTCGCCTTTCCGAATTAACTCGGAAACTGCTTTACAAAAATTATCCAATGATTTTGGATTTTTTTTATCTTCTTTTATCGGAGAATCAATGGCGTTTCCTCCCAACGCGATAACAATGGACATAATTATAATATAGTTGTGCCTGAAAATTTCTTTCCGTTTAACAAATTTTCCAAATTTTTCAATCGATTTCCCTTAACAACATGCGCTTTTATTCCCCATTTTTTAGCGTATTTTGCGGCCATGGGGTCAACCGGCGAAGAAAGGCCAGGAGACCATTTTTTAGGAATCAATTTTTGATAATCGTCCCATGAAATCTTTTTCAATGGCTTGGCATCTTTATATTTTTGATTGTCTTTATTATAAACATAAGCCGGCTTACCGGACATTATGGCGAAATCCGCTCCGATTTTTTTGGCAATTCTTATGGCAACATAATCCGTTGACCAGCCGGGACGCCACCCGGAAGCAATGATTACCGGCTTGCGGAATTTTAACGATTTTTCTTCGGAGTCAATTATAAAATTTTCCGTGTATTTTTCAAAAATTGTTTTTACAAAATGAGCATTGAGCCTAGTAGAATAAATACCCAGCCAATCTAAAGATTCGTCTTGCAAGTTCATTATTTTTTTCGCAGATATCTGATAATCCCTAGCTAATTTTCCTCCGCCGATTACTAAAACAAATTTCCTATTAAGGCGAATTTGCCGTAATATTAATTCTTTGAATTTTTTCAAAAATACGAAATTTATTTTTCCTGGCATTACTACCGAGCCGCCCAAACCAATAATAAAAATTTTTTTCATAATTAAAATATCAGGCTGCCGCGAACCCGAATAATTATAATAAATCGGTATTCTGCGGGATAGTAGATAAAGTCCGGTTTTGCGCACTTTTGTCCCGCTAAATATTTCCTATTACAATTACTGAGCGAAGCGCGAACCTGCCTTGAACGGAACTGACCCGCCCCGCAACTCTGTTCGCCTAACGGCGGACAAAGCCCGCAAAAATTTCTTTTTCTTTTATCTTTTAATGGGCGCGCCCAAAAAATCTTTTCTTTTAAGGAAACAATTTTTGCGGGCTTTATTTCCTTATTAACGCAAGAATGAGCCGCTTTCCACCCCTGCCGCGCCTTCCGCCTTCGCCGACCCGTCTGCGCACAACGCGCGCGCAGGGGTTTCGGTGGACAGGTCGGAGCGGAAAGGAGAGTAGGCGGGTCCCATAGCAATCCCTCGCTGACGCTCGGGATACTACGGGGCAAATAAAATTTTGTTTACCCCGCAGGAAGTGCGTAGCGTTTTCCTTCGGGGCCCGCCTGGTGCCTGCCCGCCAAAGTTTTAACAACAGCGGGGAAACCCAGCGATTTTTCCTGCCTGCGCCGTGAGCATCGCGGCAGGCAGGTCGGACGGCGAAATTAGATTTTCAATACTTCTAATTTCTTCACTTGCCCTTTTATCGGCGGATGAGTTAAAAAAAGAGACATTAAAAAAAGAGGGTTTAAATAGACTAATTATAAAAAGATGGGAGGTCGCTTCGTATTTTGGCTCGCTAGCCAAAGGATAAGCGCGCGAAAAGCTATGGAGTTTTTTGAGGGACTCGGTAAGAGAGCGCGGGTCTTTGGAAATGCGAGACCCGGTTTCGTCGGCCAGATACTCGCGCGACCGCGACAAGACCGGTAAGCCCGCCTAATAATAAAGTTGTTTTAAACCAATTCATTTTCGCGGCTTATTTAATATCTCTCCCAAACGTTTTATCTCTTCCCCGTATCTCGCCCAATCTCCTTCTCTTTGCGCAGCCAGGGCGGCCTCATAAGCAACCTGTGCCTGTTTAACGATCTCCTGATCATTTTCGGTGAAAGTCGTGGCCATCGGTTCAAGTTTTTTCTCTTTGGGAACTGCTTTTGCTATTCCCGCGCCAAAAATCCGGGCTAGACCGGCCTCAAGGGTTTCCTCCATCGCAATCTTATTC
>CAYTHZ010000077.1:0-2968 GCA_964437745.1 uncultured Candidatus Saccharibacteria bacterium | reverse complement strand
ATAAATTCAAGAGCATTATGTACGATTATTCAAAAAGCGCCAAAGAATATATATATGGCAAATACGATTAAAAATTAATGATAAACCGCGCATAATGTTGTGGTTTGATTTGATATTTTTTTACTTTTTAAACGTCGGCGTATGTAAGAAAGATAATATCGGCCTCTTAATCCAAAAAATAATGTTTTTAAGCGGCCGGCTTTTATTTTTACTTCGCCGTTTTTTTTCAATCTCGGCAAACCGGCTTGAATCTGATCCATGGTTGCCGCATATGGCAGACTAAAAAATTTTTTCGTATAATCGGTAAAATCAACTAATTCGCATTTTTTGCCAATCTCATCAGCAATGCGTAAAATGCTTTTTTCGGCAAAAAACCATAAATGCACCGGCGGAATATCGCTTTGCCATATTGTATTTTTCGGCGCAGCCGACTTGTTCGGCGTAGTAAAAATCAATTTTCCATCTTTTTTCAGCAAAGAAATCGCTGCTTTTATGAAATCTTTCGGATTGTCAACGTGTTCAATAATCTCAGTCATTATAACACAATCATAACGTCTTTGATCATTTTTCGCCAAAATGAATAAGTCGCCAAATTCATAATATTTGCCATACTTTTCCGTCGCCTGCTTTACGGCATCTTTCGACACATCCAAACCAATAGTTTTATAACCAAATTTATTTAAGCTGTAAGTAAAATAACCCAAGCCGCTTCCTATTTCTAAAATTAAAACGTCTTCTTTTTTTGGAAAATATTTCAAAAGAATTTTTTTTACTGCCCAATAAACACTTTCGGAATTACACAAAACAGACAATGGATTGGAAACTTTTTTGACAAGCTCGGAATATCTATGATATCTTTCATATCCGGGAACGATCTTTGCCTGTTGATATATATGTTCGTATATCTTTTTATCTGATAATAATGGCGAAACGAATGAAACATCGCAATCAACACATTCGTAAATATCAAAAAATGTTTCTTCAATATATCCTTTCATTTTTTTATATCGAAGCAATGCCGCTCCTCCACACAAACCGCATCTTTTTTCATTCATAAACGAATTAATCATTTTAAAAAAGAGTATTTTCCTTATTTTTAGCAAATTTCGATTGAGGAAAATATCCGCACCAAACAGCATCAATAATTAATTTTGAACGCTTTAAATAATGCGCTGTTAATCCTTGTTTAAGCAAACCCAGCGCGAGCAACCCAATTATCCAAACAATAATTGAGAAAAAAAGAACGGCTTTATTTTGCTTGCTGTGCCGCAAAGACAGGCGCGTCATATTTCTAATACGGTAATAAGCCTTAAATGGCGCAAGCGACTTTTCAAAAAGGCCGAAAATATGCGATTCGGAAAATGTGATGTCTACGTCGCGGATTACCGGAACAACTGACGCATAGCAAGCATACCCCAATTCCTCAATGCCCCAAGAATATTCAATGTCGTCTCCATATAAAAACAAAGACGCGTCCGGAAGCGGCGCTTTGCGCACCGCTTCAATCGGAATAAAAGCCCCCCCGTAAACAAATCCCCGAGTCGGTATAATCGGCACAAACGGCCCGCGCCGATTTTTTTTATTCCAACCAAAAAAAGGTCTGATAAATTTAATCAATTTGTCAAAGGCGAAAATATCAAAAAAAGTTCTTTTTCCATGGGCGCTTCTTATTGTTTGTTGATAAAAAACATCGGTGTTGCCGTGAAGGTCCGCACGATGGCCCGATATCACAATTTTTTGGTCCGGAAAAAATTTTCTGGCTTCTAAATATTTGGAAACAAATCCTTCTTCCGGCGCCATATCATCATCGGAAAGATAAACAAAATCGCAATCTGTTTTTCGGGCATATTCAATGCCCGCGGCAAAACCGCCGGCCGAACCCAGATTCTTTTCATGCCTCAAAATAACAACCCTGTCTCCGTATTCGCTCGTCCCCCTCTCTATTTCTTCTTTATTTTGCGATCCATTATCAACAATTATGAGCTTTACGACATTCTCGTCTTTCAACGCAGATTTAATCATTTGGGATAAAAATTGCCATCTATCTCCATGCGTTATAACTACGGCGGTTACTCTTGTTTTAGGCATAAATTTTAATTAGAATGCGATATTTTTATAAATTTATAAATCCGCCAGCATTTACATCAAACGACGGAATATTAAGCTGCTTATTGAAATCGTAAATCGTAGCCAGCGCGCGATTGATTTTTTGTTCGCCATCGCGTTTAATTTTGCACCCTATGCGATATTTTTCTTCAAACTTTACCAACATTTCATGCTTAGAAACAACGTTTGAAAATATATGGAAAATTCCCGTCTTGGGATAGCTGTCGGGGTTAGACATAATTTTATCGCAAATCTTTCCAAATTGCTTCGCGGTAATCCCATTCCAAAAATGATTGCTAAAACCGCTAATCTCTTTTCCTTTTTGCCGCAAAAACCATTCTAAAAGGCCGCTAAATCCATCCAGTTCGCGGCCTATAATTGATGTTCGCAATGTCAAGCAGCTATTCGGCTCGCCCAAGCTTTTGGAAAGACCATAAATATCAACCGGGGTCTTGGGCGAATTTTCATTATAAGGAAAATCTTTTTTTCCGCCATAGACGCAATCAGTGGTAATATGAATCAGCTTTTGCCCGTAAATATTGGCTAAAATATGAGGCAAGGCGCCATTAATAAAAAAAGCGGCTGCCGGATCCCTTAAAGATCCGGGAATGGTAATGCCTATGGCGTTAATAACATAATCCACCTCTCCAGCTTGTTTTACAAAATCAGCTAAATAATCGCCCGGGTCGCCCTTTCTCTCAAGATAATTTCGATAAATATTGTCTGCGTCAAATTCCAATATTTTAAAATAAGCCGGAATTTTCCCATAGACTTTTTCTAAAAGAGAAATTTTTTTCCGATTCCGAAATGCCAAAACCAAATTGTGCCTGTCTTTTAATATGCCGTAAACCGCATTGCCAAG
>CAYTHZ010000076.1:0-3251 GCA_964437745.1 uncultured Candidatus Saccharibacteria bacterium | reverse complement strand
AGAAATTGCTTTTTAAGTTGTTAACAAGTGTCCATATTTAGACTTTACCCTAGATTTAACAATATTATTAATTTAAAAAAACAGCTCCATCATTGTTTGCGGGGCTGTTTTTTTTTATTTTTTACTTTTGTTTTTATTTCTAAAAATTTTTTTTAAAATTTTTTCGGGTAATATCAAATACTACTTTCTATTTTTTATTTACTACTTTCTACTTACTATTTCCTATTTTCTATGGCATTGGTAAGAGTTTCTTCGTCCGCAAATTCTATTTCGCCGCCAGTTGGCAAGCCGCGGCCAAGATGGGTAATTTTTAGGACCAAATCTTTAGTTTCTCTTTCTACATACATTGCCGTAAGCGTTCCGGAAGAAGTCGGATTGGTGGCGATTATTAATTCTTCTATTTTTTCCTTTGAGTTTTTTATTCTTTGGACCAACTGGGTCAGGCGGATGGATTTGGAGCTTTCCTGGTCAAGCGGCGATATCGCGCCGCCCAAAATATAATATAAGCCTTTAAATTTTCCGGTTTTTTCCATTGAGATTAAATCGGTTTCTTTTTCCACCACGCAGATTATTTTTTTATTCCGGGAATTGTCTTTGCAAATAGGACAAAGATCGCCCCCGTTTTTTTCAAACGGCAGAAAGCACAAATCGCATATTGCTATTTTTTCGGACAAGGCCAAAAGCGCGCCTTGGAGCTCTTTGATTGTTTCCGGCCCTTTTTTGATTAAATAAAAAACAAGGCGGATAGCTTGGCGCCCGCCTATTGATGGCAAAGAAGAAATTTTTTTTGCCGCTTCTTCTATCGGTCTCGGCAACAATGGAGTTATAAAGTTTAAAGTTATAAAGTTATAAATATTAAAATCAAAAATTTTATAAAATTTATAATTTTATAAACTCAAGCTATCTTTAATTGCTTGATTCTTTTATCCCTTAGTTTATTTTTAGGCAGCATTCCGTAAACCGCCCGGCGCAATACTTCTCCGGGATTTTTTTTGAAAATATCTTTCATTTTTTCTTTTTTAAGGTGCCCCAAATAACCGGTATGATGGCGATAGGTTTTTTGGTTAATTTTTTTGCCCGTAAGCTTTAAAAGAGAAATGTTGGTTATTGATATTGCCACGCTTTCTTTGCGATTTTTTTGGTACGATACAGAATGTTTCCCTTGTAAAATAAGGGATATTTTAGCGGCTAATCTTCCCAGTGGTTGATTTTTGGCATCTATGGTTATTTGATGCATATTTTTATTAACGAGCTAAAGCGTTAACGTGTTTTTTAATATCTCGTTTTTTATTTTTTTATAACCCGCGAACTCGTTAATTCGCAATAATTAATAAAAAAATATTAAACCAGTTCAATAATTGCTGTTTTTGCCCCGTCTCTCATTCTGGATTTAGATGTTTTTATAATGCGGGTATATCCGCCGCTTCTGTCGGCGTAACGAGGCGCGATTATTTTGAATATTTTTTCAGCGGAATTTTTTGGCAGGCGAGATGAAATTAGGCGCAACGCCGCTTGATTTTGTTTTTTTGCCAAAGTAATCATTTTTTCTGTTTTCCTTTTTAATTCTTTTGCCCTGGCTTCGGTAGTGGTTATTTTTTCGTTTATTATTAAATTGGAAATAAGGCTTTTTAAAAAAGCTTTTCGTTGGTCTTTTTTGCGTCCGAATTTTCTGTTGGAATTAATATGTCGCAAAAAAACTATGGACTGCGGATTGTGGACTATGTTTTGTTATTTCGGCCGCTTTTTTATATTGCGACTGTAGTCTGTAAGCCGTAGCCTGTAAGCTGATTGTTATCTTTATTCTTTTGGCTCTATTTTTTCGACCGCGGGGTTAATTATCGGCTCTTTTTCAAGCATTATAAGATAATGATTGGCAAGAATAGCCATCGCTTGATTGAGGGCCTCTTGCGGAGAAACGGCGCCGTCTGTCTGGATGGAAATTTTCAATCGGTTAAAATCGGTTCTTTCTCCAACACGCATATTTTCAACTTCATAACTTATTTTTTTAATGGGGCTGAAAATGGCGTCTAAAAGAATAGTGCCTATTTGGAGCTTTTCTCTTTTTCTTTGTTCCGCGGGAGAGTATCCGAGCCCCGGTTCAACGGTTAATTCTATTTCAAATTCCGATTTTTTGCTGGTTGCCGTGGCTATCGGAGCCGTCGGATTCATTATTTCCACATTGGAATTGGGTTTGATATTTTTTGCCGTAATTTTTCCTTCGCCTTTCCATGAAAGAGATAATATTTGAGGCTCATTGCCGAAAAGCTTTACTCTTATTTGTTTTAAGTTAAGCATTATTTCTACCACATCTTCTATAATTCCCGGTATAGTGGAGAATTCATGCGGTATTCCTTTAACTTTAAAAGAAGTAATAGCCGCTCCGGATAAAGATGAGATAAGAACTCTGCGCAAAGAATTGCCGATAGTTATTCCGTATCCGGGAGCCAATCCCTCTATTTCAAAAACAGCCGAATTTTTGTCTTCGGAAATTAATTTAGGCTTCTTGGGAAAGTGAGAGAACAAGGTTGGACTACGGACTACGGACTACGGACTACGGCTTGGTTGTGTTTGCTGTAATCTGTCGGCGGTAGTCTGTGGACTGGTTAATTATTTGGAATAATATTCGATAACCGCGCTGAAATCAAATGATGATTCTATTTGATCGGGTGCGGGCGCCGCAATGATTTTCCCTTCCATTTTATCGGCGTCAAACGATAACCATGATGGCGGCTTGTATTTTTTGAGAGCGGTTTTGGCGTCTTTAAATATGCCTTTGTTTTTTTTGGCGGGATTGATAGTTATTGTATCGTTTAGCTTTGTTTCAAAAGAGGGTGATTTAGATAGACGGTTGTTGACTAAGAAATATCCGTGAGAAACATATTGCCGGCCGCTTGACCTTGATTGGGCTAATCCCAGCCTATAGATTATATTATCCAGCCGGCACTCCAATTTTTTTAAAAGAATCGAGCTGGTTAATCCTTTGTGCTTTGCGGCTTCTTTGTAATATTTTTTAAATTGTTTTTCGCGGAGTCCATAAGATGTTTTGATTTTTTGTTTTGCCGATAACAATTTCGCGTATTCAGAAAGGTTGTGGCGTCTTTTGCCGTGGAAGCCTGGACGAGTTTGCCGTCTTGCGACGGGGCATTTTTGAGTATAGCAACGATCGCCTTTTAAAAAAAGCTTTTCCGCAGCCGCTCTGCATTTTTTACATTTAGGATCAATCATGCCTAGTTGATAAAGTTGAAAGTTAT
>CAYTHZ010000075.1:0-3686 GCA_964437745.1 uncultured Candidatus Saccharibacteria bacterium | reverse complement strand
AATTATTGAATCAATGGCTTTAATTCCGGTTTGCAAAGGGACATTTACGGATTCTCTTTCAATAACTCCGGGAGCTATTTTTTCTATCGGATAAAAATTATCGCTATTTATATCTTCTTTTCCGTCAACAGGTTCGCCCAAAGCATTGACAACGCGGCCAATTAAAGCATTATCAACGGCTACTGCCAATATTTTTCCGGTGGATTTCACAATATCGCCCTGTTTAATGTTTTCATAATTCCCCAAAACAATCGCGCCCACAGAATCTTCCCATAAACTTAAAACAACTCCAAAAATCGGTCCCGCGCTTTCGCGTTCATTTGCGCGCAAATCAGCGACAGTATTAATCTGTGTATTTGTAAATTCCACCATTTCGCTCATTTTAACGTCCGAGAGCCCGGAAATTTTAGCAATTCCGTCGCCCACCTCCAAAACAACGCCCGTTTTTTCAATCTCAACTTTGGCCTTAAAATCATCAATTTGTTTTTTCAAAGTTTGGATAATACGGTTTTTGTCCATTATTGAATTAACTTATCACGAGTTAACAAGTTCGCGGGTTAAAAAATTTTTAATTCGTTAACTCGCTAACGCGTTAATCCGGTTAACAAAAATTAATAAATCAATATTGCATTTGCTTTTTTAAATTTATTAATTGCCGTTTTATGCTTCCATCAATTATCGCGTCATCAGTCCGCAAAACTATCCCCCCAATTAAATTACCGTCAATTTTTTCTTTTAAAACAATTTCTCTCGGTTTTCTTCCAATAAAATCACCGGCTCTATTTTCAAACCATTTTTTAATCTGATTTTTCTCTTTTTCCGACAACGGATTTGCGCTGTTTATATTTAAACAAACTATTCCTTTTTGTTCATTCCAGTATTTTTCAAATTCAGCAATAATTTTATCAATTAAAATTAAATCGTTATTTTTCCGCAAAATTTCCGCAAAATTAAAAAGTTTCCGCCCGACCTCATCCTTCTCTTTAACGCTGTCCAAAGATTCATACAAAGAAACGGCATATTGTTTCGGAGACGCCTTCATATTTTATTTTTCGTTTATTACTGGTTAACGAGTTAACGTGTAATAAAAAATTTAATTAGCAAATCGTTAATTAATTAATAAAAATTTGTTTACAACGCCTGAATTACGTCTTCTATTAATTCTTTGTCTTTTTTTCTGTTAATTTTTTCTTGAAGGATTTTCTCGCTTGCCAACGCGACCAAACCGGCAACTTCCCGCTTTATATCTTTAACGGCCGTCTTTTTTTCCATTTCAATTTCATTTTTTGCTCTGATAATTATTTCTTCGGCTTGTTTTTGCGCGGCATTCGCAATCTCTTTCTGGATGCTTTCCCCCGACTGCCTGGCTTTTTCTAATATTTTTTCCGCTTCCTTTCGGGCGCGCAATATTTCTTCGGCTTTTTTATTTTCCAATTTCAAGCGCTCCTCCTCTATTTCTTTAGCCTGTTTTAATCCCTTTTCAATTTTTTCCGTCCGTTCGTTAAGTATTTTCAAAATCGGTCTATACAAAATCTTTTTTAAAATAAAAAAAAGCAACGCGAAATTCACTATCTGCGCCGCAAGAAGCATAAAATCAATTCCCAAATTATTAATCAATTCGTTCACTAATCTATTTTGCGTCGATTTCGCGTAAATTTTCGCGTTACTTTAACGATTGCATGTTTTATTGTCAAATTGACGCAAAATCCCGTATATCAACTTTACAAAAAAGCAATATCTTATATCGCCAAAAACCGAAAGCGATTTCGCGGGATGTCTTGCGTAAAGATAAAAGCTTGGCTGAACTTCTAACAAAGCGAAACAAAAAGCAAAACTACGCCAAAAAAATTATTTTTATTTCATTATGCGAATTTAATAATAAGCGCCACCACTAAAGCGTAAATTGCCACAGCTTCAGCAAAAGCAATCGCTAAAATCATAGCAGATTGAATTTTCCCGGAAGCTTCAGGATTTCGCCCAATCGCCTCTAAAGCTTTTCCTGCCAAAAGGCCAATGCCGATTCCCGGACCAATAGCGCCGACGCCAATAGCAATAGCCGCGGCTAAAGATTTAATGTCTAAGATGTTAGATGGTTCCACAAAATTTAGTATTTAGTATTTAGTATTTAGGAATCTAATTTATATCGAAATTCTCTAAATTCTAAATTCCAAATTCTATATTCTAATAATGCATTATTGCCATTTTTAAAAATACCAAAGTCAACATTGAAAATACCAACGCTTGAACAAAGCCGACGAATAACTCTAAAAACAGAAACGGCAAGGGCGCGATAAAAGGAATTAAAAATATTATGACCACAAGCAGAATCTTTCCGGCAAAAATATTTCCAAACAACCTAAATGAGAAAGAAATTATTTTGGAAAATTCAGAAATCAATTCCAAAATTCCCACAAAAAACGATATCGGATTTTCAAAATTTATGAATTTCTTTCTGTATTTTCTAAACCCTATCGCGGCAATGCCAATTGCCTGTATTGCCAAGACGGATATTAAAGCCAAAGCTAAAGTCATATTCAAGTCCGAATAAGCGGAGCGAAAAAAAGGAATAAATGTTTTTTCGCCGTTTTCAATTTCATAAAATCCCACGCTGCCCATGCCCGGCAAAACCCCCAGCCAATTTGACAATAATATAAAAATAAAAATCGTAATAATAAAAGGCAAAAATTTTTCAGCTTGTTTTTTGTCTCCAGTTACGCTGAAAACGACGTTCAGCGCGCCCTCAATCAATATTTCCGCCGCGTTTTGCAACCCAGTGGGCGCTAATCTAATTTTACTTTTATAAATTAAAAAAGCAACGGTTATTAAAATAACCATCGTAATCCAAGCCATCAGCAAGGTATTGGTTATCGCGAAATTTCCAATATGAAAAATTTTTTCCGGCAAAAAAGAAATGTGCATTTTTAAAATTTTTCTACAATCTTAATTATTAAGCAGCAGGTCTAATTTTTTTTGACAAAATATTTACCCCGCTAAATTGGCGCTGGCAATCCTAATTTTTGTAATGGCAAATAATTGAAATAATATTGGCATCCAACCGAAATTACATAATCAAGCGCATCCTTTATTCAACTTCGATATTGAGCGGCGCCATTAACTTGCAATATTGCTTTCTTTTATAATCGCATATTTGCAATTTTTCGTCAACCGATCCGGCGACTTTTTGGAATTTCGTTTCAATAATGAACAAAGCATTATTTATGATTACGCACAAAGTTTCATCAGAAGCTGGAGAGAATCGGCGCGATATAGAACAAATTTTGGTTTTTGGCAATATGGTTTCTGCATACGATTACGATATTATGATAACAGAAAATTATAATTTGTAATCTTTATTGTGTATCAAATATATTTTCTAATATTTTAATAATAAAACTTTTTTCCGCGAAAATTTTACGCCGCAGTTCGCTTTGTTGTAATTCGCGACGCGCCAAAATCAACTGGCGCGCCATTCAAAAATTGCTAATCTTACCCGCAAAATCAACAAGGTTGTCAAACCAGTATCGTTTGTAATTTTCTAATACCTCTGCAATGCCTCGCCTCGGTTTCAACAATAGTTTTGTGTTTATTGTAAATCCGTTGTATGAAAAATCTCTGCTTTGCTTTCGTTCGCCAATTTCAAATATCCTTGAATATCCGTCAATCTTTCTGTATCCGTCCGCGTGTTC
>CAYTHZ010000074.1:0-3884 GCA_964437745.1 uncultured Candidatus Saccharibacteria bacterium | reverse complement strand
ATGTATAGATTTGAGTTATTAGTTATTGAGTTAATTAGTTATTGTAATTCGCAATGTATAGATTTGAGTTATTAGTTATATTTTTAGATGATTTTATTAAGCCCGATATCATTTTAGAAATTTCAATTGACTGTAATTTCAATTTATTAAATTCTGTAGAATCAATGATGTCCAGCTTAAAACATATTTCAAATATAGGAATAAGTTCAAATACCGAACTTCTGGCTATTTTATAAAAATTATTTTTATCTTTTGAGGAAAATCTGCCGCTTCCTTCAGCTATATTTAATGGAACCGAAATAGCCGCGCCGACAATCTGGTCCCTTACTCTTGAAAATTTTACAGGAAAATCAGAGGCTATTGTACATAAATCAACAGCCATAATCAAGCTTTTTTGATAAACAGATAAATCCTCAAAATTAAATTTTTCCATAAAACTAATTTAACTCGCAACAAAATTAACCAACTTATACTAATAAACTCATAACTCATAACTCATAGCTCATAACTCATAGCTCATAGCTCATAGCTCATAGCTCAACATGCCCTTTCAGCCAATTTTCTTTTATTATTTTTTCAAACTTATCGGCTCCGACATATTCAAGAAAAATCTTGTTCCATAAAGCTTCCTGCTGATGATAAAGATATTTGATTAATTCTTTTTCTTTAACCAAAGACATCGCGATGTCAACCAAATTAAAGCCGATTAATTCTTCGGTTGATTCTAACTTGAAAACGGATTGGCCGCCATTGCCGTTTAAAAAATAATCGCCCACCCAATTCATATCTTTCCAGAATTCCATAAAAGCCGCCGGCGAACCTCCGTTTAAAGAAATCTTCGCCAAATCGTCTTCGGCTTTATGCCAATGAATCGCCTCTGAATTAACATGGGGAACAAACATCCTTAAATCAAACAAGTCGTCTTTGGCTAAATATCTCTGGATAATCAGCCATTTATTTTTATCTTCTTTTACGCTTTCGCATTCCGGAACGTCGCCGCGGAAGCTGGAAATCAAATTATCGGCGAAATTTTCTTTTTTATCCGCAAACCCCCTGAATATGTCCGAGTAAAATTCCACTTCATGGAAATAATGAAGCAACAAGCTGAAATTCCTTAACAATTCTCCCGAAGCGCCCAGCTGTATGGGAATTATAAAAATAAAACCAAGTTCTTTAAGGTGGCTGATATTATGGTATTTTTTAGTAACGAATTTTTCAGCGGCTTTTGCCCATTTGGGATGCAAGCCCCGGCAAATTATTTCTCTTTCTTCAAAATCCGGCGGCGCTAAAGATTCGTATTGTTTGAAAAAAACATTATTAAGCCAATCTTTTTCTTCTATAAACCGCAAAGACGCGTAAATTTCAAAAACATCTTCTTTTTCCAGCATTGTTTTCATATCAGAATATCCCAAAAGATTCATTGAGTTTTTCGGAGGCTCTTTCAACAAAAATTCTTTCGCTTTGTCTATTTTTAAAAATAATCCCGAAAGATTTCCGGCCGAATTAGCGGCCAAACGGCCCAGCCTGTCGCAATCTTCTTTTGAAGAAAAATTGACGCTGCCCAAAACTTTTGCCAAGTCGTGGTCGTCGCATTCCACTTTAGAAACCAAAGCGTCAAAAATTTCGCCGGCTTTGGCGCCTTCGCTAATTCCCAATATCCTAAAAACCCCGCCTATTCTTTGCTTGTTTTCTTCAAGAATTTTATCCAAAACTCCCGCTTTTTTAAAAGCGGCTTCCATTTGTTTTTCAACCCTGCTTATTGTTTCCGGCGAACAACGCAATAATTTAGCTATTTTATCGGCTGCTAACATAATACCAATCTACGAATGTATACGAATGATACGAATAAAATTTAATTTACTATTCTTTTGGGCGTTAAAAATTTCTGCCTAAAATTGACAATGATTCCCAATTTTTTATTTGATGAAGAAAGATATCTTTTCATTTGAAAATAATCATCTTTAGTAATAATTCTTTTGGCCTTAATGTCTATTATTATTTTATCGTCCGCTATAAAATCAGGAATATTTCTCCTTGCTTTTTCTCCTTCAAAAGACGCTGGCAAAGAGACTTCCCTCGCATAATCAATATGATTTTCATTCAAAAAAAATTCCACTGCGTCAGCATACTGTTTTTCGTTTTTAAATCTTCCTAATTGATTATGAATTTTAAAAAATATTCCCGTTAATTTATATGATAATTCTGGATATAATATATTGTTATTTATAATTCGTGGCATTGGTGTTTTTCGCATTACATTCGTATTATTTTAATTTCCCCCCATTTTCTTGCCTTAAATTTTGCCGGCGTCAATATTCCGGTTTTCGCTCCTATATATTCTACCACAGAAGTAGAATTGGCGCCACCGAATTTAATCGCCTTTTCAATGTCTTTTTCCGAAAAACCCGCCAATCCGTTAACCCGCCGGCTCTTCAATAAGCCCGCGACAAACCCCGAAGCAAAAGCGTCGCCGGCTCCGGTCCTGTCAATTACCGCTCTTTCTTTATAAACGCCGGCGCGCCATAAATTTTTCCCGGCGGAAACCACGCTGCCTTTATGCCCCTTGGTCATGCAAACAATGCCCTGAACCAATTTATTCAGTTTTTGGAATATTTCTTTTTCTTTTTGATAGCCGATTCCCGTTAAAAAAGACGCTTCTTCCTGATTTAAAACAAAAACGTCAAAAGCCGACAAAAGCTCCGGATTTTTTTTGAAAATTTTAATTTCCCCCAAACCCGGATTCGCGGCTAATTTAATTTCATTTTTTCGGCCGCAATCAATAATTTTTCGCAGCAACTTTTCATTTCCCTGCAAGGAATCAACGTAAATCCATCTTGAATTTAATTTTCGCCAGGGAATTTCTTTTTCGGATAAAAATTTGCCGCATCCCTTAAAACTTAATATTGTCCGCTCTCCCGATTTATCCAAAAATATCACAGAATAAGCGGTGTTTAAAAATTTATCAGCCTGAACCATTGAACAATCTGTTTTTTCATTCAACAGCCCGCGCCTTATTTCCTCTCCGGACACGTCGTTTCCAACTCTTACAATTGCCGCGGTTTTAAACCCCTGACGGCTAAAAGTGACGGCGGCGTTGGTGCCAGCCCCGCCGGTTGTAAAAGTAATTTTTGGAATTTCTATCTTGCTGCCCAAATTCAAGCATATTCCGCTTCCGGTTTTAAACAAGCCTGAGTTTTTCACCAACGCAAAATCAACGCCTTCAAAAAAAGCGTCGCGGGTGGCGGAACCGATTACAATAATGTCGTGCATATTTTAATTTCCAATTTCCAAACTTTTGGAATTTCATAAACCCAACAACCCGTTAGCCCGTTAACTTATTTCATAAACTCATTAACCCAATAATGATAATGAATTAATTTTACTCTCCAGCAATAGCGCACAGCGCCCGAGAATTTGACAAAGATGTTCCGCAAGCTGATTCAACAAGAGCAAATGTCCAATGACCTAAACATATAGCCTCCACGCTATTAGCGCCAAGCGAACTTTCACAAAGCGCGGCGCCGGTTCTGGATGTACCATCTCCTCTAACGGAAAAAATATCCACGCTTCCAGCCAAGCTGGACTGCTTCAATCTCATTACAGCTCCCAAAGAGCCAGTGCCGGACCCGGTAACTGTTAATAATCTGTCGGGATTATTAGTCCCAATTCCCACATTCCCTCCCATTATTGACATCCCTCCCTGAAAAATATTATTATGCGGCGTTTCAATATAATCCTGCTTTCCAGAAGTCATTACCCGGTTGCCGGTTCCGTTACTCGCCACAGCCACAAAAAGGCCGTTGCCATAAGTGACTGAACGCCATTCATTATCAGCAGCGCTGGTTCTTATAGTCCAGTTAATGCCGTCAGGAGAAGTCATTACT
>CAYTHZ010000073.1:0-3936 GCA_964437745.1 uncultured Candidatus Saccharibacteria bacterium | reverse complement strand
GATTTTCGCTTACGCTCGCCGCCCCAGCGAGGCGGCTCGCTGCGCTCCTCGCTCGCTCTTTCCGCCTTCGCCAAGTCTGACTTGGCTTCGGCGGAAAACCATGCCCGCTCGCTTCGTCAACGCCGCTCAAATCTTGTTTGTTTTCCGAATATTGTTGCGTTAGATTTTAGAAATTAACTAAATAGCATTATGGCAATAAAAAATTATATAGAAACCGAATCGAGGCCAATCTGTCCCGCCTGCGGCGGCGCGGGAATTTTATTATATAACGGTTTAAAAGACCGGATTTTCGACACGCCCAATGAATGGTCGCTAAAAAAATGCAACAATTCCGACTGCGGAACGCTTTGGCTCGATCCGACGCCAAAAGAAGAATCAATACCTCTTCTTTATGAAAGCTATTCTACCCATCACGATCATAATCCGACAAAAAATATTTCAAATAAAATTTTAAGACGGATAAACAACGCCTTTCTTTACCAGCAGTATGGTTACGGACATAAACCATCTTTGGCGGATAAATTATTAAAATTGATTATACACATTCATCCTGCCTGGAAAGATATAATACAAGCAAGAATATTTTATATTCCATTCAAAAAAAATGGCGCGCTATTGGATGTCGGCTGCGGCAGCGGCGCCTCTATGGTTAATATGCAAAAGATGGGCTGGAAAGTTGTCGGAGTTGAACCAGATCCGCAGGCTGTCTCAAACGCCAGAAATAAGGGGGTGGAAGTTTATCAAGGAGATTTATATTCCCAAAAATTTCCTGACAATAGTTTTGATGCCATCTTGCTAAGTCACGTAATAGAACACGTTCCTTTTCCAGATAAACTAATCAAAGAATGCCACAGAATATTAAAAGACGGAGGAACGCTTTTAGCGATCACGCCCAACGCGGCAAGCAGAGGGAGCAGATATTTTGGAAAAAACTGGAGAGGGCTGGAAACCCCTCAGCATCTTCAAATATTCACTCCGCAATCGCTGGCATTACTCGCTAAAAACGCCGGATTTAAAAATATAAAAAGCTTTTCATCGCCTCACGGAGACTTGCCTATCATCAAACAATCAATTGAATTAACAAAGCATGAAAAAATAAATCTTTACCCGCCGGTCAAAAACAGTTTCCGAAATAAGCTCGTTAAACACCTTTCTTTATTTTTATACGGCTGGCTTAACATATTAACCCCAAATCGCAGCGAAATCGCCGCGCTCATAGCAAAAAAATAATGTCTAGATTTTTTAAATTAAATAATATCTATTTGTTTTTTCTGACGCTTTTACGAGTTAAAAACTGGCCCGCGTATATTTTTGACGCGTTAAAAATGAAAACAAAAAAGAATGGCGTGTATCAAATGAGGAACGGATTAAAATACTATGTCCGAGCCGGCACTTCCGACAGGGGCATAGTCAACACGGTTGTCATACAGGATGAATACGGACTAAAAAAACTTGGGGCGGACATGGACACTATAATTGATCTTGGGGGCCAGAATGGATATTTTTCCGTATTCGCTTCAAGCTACGCCGACAACATTTACGTTTACGAACCGATTGTGGAAAATTATAATATAATCTTAAAAAATATCGGGCTTAACGATTTGGGCGACAAGGTGCACCCATTCAATAAAGCCGCATCGGAAGCAAAAGGATTCGCAAGAATCTTCCTTTCAAAAAACACCGGGGGGCACTCCATGTACGGGGACGGCGAAAAATCGGTTGAAGTTGAAACAACCACGCTTCCGGAAATCTTTGAAAACAACGGCATCGGGAAATGCGATCTCCTAAAAATAGACATTGAGGGCGCCGAATACCCAATCTTATACAATCTTCCGGAAAAATATTTTAAAAGAATAACGCGCATTAGGATGGAAGCTCACGAATTAGACCAAGAAACGAAAAACCACAGGCATCTCATCGATTTTTTAAAAAATAAAGGATACGAAGTATCGTATAGGTTTCCCATCTTATCCGCCGAAAGAATCGCGTCTTTAACCTAACTCCGGCATAACCCGTAAATTTTAGACCGCAGCGCTTTAATTTGATAAACCGCGAAGAAAAAAATTCTTTTCCAAAGTTGAAGATTTTTATTTTTTGGCAAATGTTTCAAATATCGCATATTCTCGGAAATTGCCCGATTTTCCGTTTCTCTGATTTCTTCCGGGGATTTCTTTTTTCCCCAGCCGACCTCGTTTCCTCCATGGAGCCTGTAAACCTGCAATATTTTATCTATAAAAAATGATTTTGCGGGAAATATGGCAAGCTGAATCCACGAGTCATGGGCTGGAGCATATTTGCCAATCGGCATGGCCTTATATAAGATGGACGCGCGGTAAGAAGTCATGGCGCCGCCAATACATGACCCCCAGGTATAATAACGCAATTTCATTCTTCCCTTTTCGTAATAATCATTTATAGTATCTTCAAGATATCCTACCGCTTTGTTGCCGCTCTCATCAACCAAAACCAACCTATTATAAACCCACATAACGCTTGAATCCCGATACGCATCTATGCGCAGACGGACCTTGTCGTTATACCAAACATCGTCTTGGTCGCAAAGAAAAATAATTTCGCCCTTGCACAATAAAATCGCGTTTTGCGTATTTTTAATAAATCCTCTCTCATACGGGCTTTGCGACCATCTTAAGCGAGCATCCTTATTGGCGTATTCGTTAAGAATTGATATGGTTTCTTTATTGCTTCCGTCGTCGCTTATTACAATCTCAAAATTTTTATATGTTTGATTGAGCAGGGAATCCAGCTGCTGCCTTAAATACTTAACGCCATTATAAGTGGTAAGCGCGATAGAAACAAAAGGATTAAATTCTCGTTTCATAATTTTATCAATAAATACGACGCGCGCCGCAAAACCAAAATTATTTGAGCACATTAAAGCATCAAAGGTTTTTAACGCGCGAAGTGTTATTCTATTTTAAATTTTGAAATTTCCGCGTATCCATTTTTCAATTTTAAAAATATTGGACGAGAATATAATTCGGACGTGCCGGATACAGCAGCGGTGTTATTTAATATTAACGCGTTCTTGGAAGAATTTTTATGCTTATTGACTTTTTGAATTAAAATCTTATGCCCCGAAAAAAGAATATAAGCGTTTGGATATGGGTCCGACAACCCCCTAACTAAATTATAAATATCGCTAAAATTAATCTTTGACAAGCTTTCCAATTTAATCTCACCCTCTTCCGGCTTTCGTCTTTTGAGCGGCGGATAATTTTCCAAATTGCGCTGCGGAATAAATTTAATTTTTCCCCTGCTGAAATCCAATAAGAATTTCTTGGTTATTTTCGCTCCCAATCTGATCATTCTTCCGAATATATCATTTATGTCGCCATTGAGAGACATCGGAAGTTGGGCGTAAATTTCTCCATCGTCTATGCCCCTCGACATTTTAAAAACCGTTATGGCCGACCATTTTTCGCCATTTAAAATTTGATGTTGAATCGGCGACCCACCCCTATATTTGGGAAGAGGAGATGGATGAAGGGCTATGGATAATAAATTATCAACTCTTTTTACTATCCACGACCAGCCATAAAAAAACACCGCATCAGCCTCTGCTTTTTTCAAGATTTTATATATTTTTTCATCATCGTTTCCGTTTACTAAATAAACTTTCGCGTATTTTTTGGCGTCAGATGCGGAAAATTCACGCTCGGGAGTCGTAATTAGCGCGACAATTTCACAATAATCTTTCAGGGGCCGAAAATTAACTATTTCTTTAAATATTTCAAAAGCCCATTTTCTATAAACAGCAAATGCTATTTTTTTCTTCATGGTTTTAGCGCGCTTTTTAAACCCAGCTTTTCCGCCGCTTCAAACATCAACATCGCCATGGCCATTCCTTTATCTTGTATCATATCAACCTCGTGCGAATAAAAAACTATAAATTCGTATTTTTTTAAAGCATTTTGG
>CAYTHZ010000072.1:0-4148 GCA_964437745.1 uncultured Candidatus Saccharibacteria bacterium | reverse complement strand
TGTAGACAGAGAATCAAAACGAAGGAGATTTGCCGCCGCAAGAAGATGGAGAAGAAAAGGAGACGGGCGGTTTAATCTGTTTAGCGCATAATTATTAAATGATTGCGATTAAAAATCGTCCTTTATTGGTATGGAGGCGATTTTTTTATTTGACAAAAAATAAAAGAAGAGTTTATAATAAAAATAATCCGCAGAAAACAGGCGTTTGCCAATTGGCGAAGTAAGCTCCTGTTGAGGAAATTATTCAGAATTTGGAATTTTGAATTTTAGAATGCGGATTTACTATCCGTATTTTTTAATTTAAAAAATAATTTATGTTTACTAAACAGCAAAAAATTAAAATCGTGGATGTTGCAGCTAAAGAGCTTGAAGGCGCCGAAGCGTTTATTTTTATTGATTTTACTGGAATTAAAACTGCCGACATGCAGAGCTTAAAAAAGAAAATAAAAGCCGGCCGCGCTGTTTTTAAGGTTATTAAAAAAACATTGGCCGATATTGTTTTGCGGCAAATGAAGTTGCCGGCGATGATTAAAGATTTGCCGGGATCGGTGGCGATAATCGGCGTAAAAGATCAAAATGAATCTGCTATCGCCAAAGAAGTTTACGCTTTTTCCAGAAAATCTGATTTTTGCAAAATTTTGGGAGGCATAATTGGCGGAGAGTTTGTTTCTTCCAATTCTATTGTTGAGTTGGCAAAATTGCCGGCGAGAGAAGTTTTAATTGCCCGGGCGGTTGGCGCGATGGTTGCTCCGTTGCGGGGATTGGCAACAGTTTTGAATGGAAATTTAAAAGGATTAGTGTTGGCCTTAAGTAGAATAAAAAAGTAAAAATACGATATTAATATGCCAATAACACACTAATTATACAAATGATTTGTATCATTAGTGGTCATTTGTATATTTAGAATCGATATTATATTATGGCAAAAATAGACGATATTATTAAATCTGTGGAAGAAATGACTGTTTCCGAATTGGCTCAACTGGTAAAGGCCTTGGAAGAGAGATTCGGAGTTTCTGCCGCGGCGCCGGTATTTGCTGGCCCAATGCCCGGATCTGCGTCCGGAACAGAAGATGATGGAAAAGCAGAAGAAAAAACCGCTTTTAATGTGCTTTTAAAATCAGCCGGAGAAGCGAAGGTGCAGGTTATTAAGGCGCTTAAAGAAGCGACCGGTTTAGGTTTAAAGGAAGCTAAAGATTTAGTTGACGCCGCGCCTAAAGCGGTTAAAGAGGGGGTAAATAAAGAGGAGGCTGAAGAGTTGAAGAAAAAATTGGAAGAAGCCGGCGGGGTGGTTGAGATTCAATAAAATTGCGATGCTAATATGCGGATATGCGCTAAACACAAATACGCAATTAATATTGCAAATTAGTATTTAGTATTTATTTGAGTATTAGAATCGGTTTTTTGCGCGAGCCGATTTTTGAAACATTGTTTAATTCATTAAACCGCGTTAAAGTTTTGCGTTGGTTTTTAGAGCATACTGATGATGCGGGCGAAGTTCAGGGTTTGTCTAAGTTTTTAAATATTGAGCAAAACGCCTTATTGAAAGAATTAAATAATTTGCAAAAAATTTCTTTTCTCGTTAAATCGGGCAAGAAATTTTTTTAAATGTTAATTTTCCTTTGCTTTCAGAGTTGAAAAATTTTATTTCGCGGCCTACCCCGGATTTTTACGAATTCTTGAAAAAAATCTTTAAACAGCTTAAGGGAATTAAATTATTGCTTATTTTAGGATTTTTCGTCAAAGAAGATGACTCGGCCGTGGATTTGCTGATAGTCGCGGATAAAACAGGCGCGGTAAAAATTAAAAGCAAAGTGAACCAATTGGAAAGCCAATTTGGCAGAGAGTTAAAATATGCCCTACTTTCTTTATCCGAATTCAATTATCGCTATTCAATGTTTGATAAATTTTTGCGCGACATTTTAGGCGGTCCGCGCAAAACGATTATAAATAAATTGAAGAATTTTTCTTGGTTATAATCAAGATAGGATGATTAGTTCGGCGGCAGAACGCTTCGTTTATCCCGTTAGAAATATGGGCGGCTAGCTCAGTGGCAGAGCGCTCCGTTCACATCGGAGAGGACATTGGTTCAAATCCAATGCCGCCCATAAAAGATTTTTAACGCGATTCATATCGGAGAGGTCGCAAGTTCGATTCTTGCATCGCCCATAAGATTTCTTGCGAAACAATCAGATAGTAATTGGTAGTAATTGGCGCTGTCAGAGAGTTTGACAAATAAAAATATATTTGGTAGTCTTTAAATAATGTCAAAAATTATGTTGAATTTATCCACCAAAATTAAAAAAGCCCCGGCATTGCCATCGCTTTATTTTTTTAAAGCCGGAGAAATTGTCGAAGGCAGCGTTTTAGAGCAAAAACAAAAGAAATTATTTTTAGATTTAAAAATTGCCACCGGCATTGTTTATGGCGCGGAATATTTACAGGCGGCGCATATTGTAAAGGGGCTTAAACTGGGAGATATCGTTAAGGCCAAGGTGGTTGATTCGTTAAATGACGATGGTTATGTGGAATTGTCGTTATTTGAGGTTGAGGAAGAACTAAAATGGGATTCATTGGAGAAACAAATGAAATCAGGCGAAGCGATTATTGGAAAGGTTATCGGAGTAAACCGCGGCGGCCTCTTGCTTTCCATAAGTAGCACAAAAGCGTTTTTACCCGCCTCTCAATTATCTCAATCTCATTATCCTTATATGAAAAATGCCGATCAGCAGAAAATAATTGAAGAGCTGAGAAAGTTGGTGGGGCAAGAATTAAAAGTAAAAATTATCACCTTGGATCCCAAAGAAGCAAAGTTGGTTGTTTCGGAAAAAGCCGCGGAAGAAGAAGCGTTGAAATCGGCCGTCTCTAATTATAAAATAGGGGATATTATTGACGGAGAAATATCAGACGTAATGCCTTTCGGCGCTTTTATTAAATTTGGAGACGCGGCGCCTTGCGAAGGGTTGATTCATATTTCCGAAATTTCACATTCTTTGATAAATAATCCAAGAGAAATAATAAGTTCCGGCCAAAAGGTAAAAGCAAAAATTGTTAATATAGACGAACATCACCGAATTGCTCTTTCTTTGAAGGCGCTGGAAGATGATCCGTGGATTTTTGCGGCTACAAATTATTTTGGCGGGCAGGAAGTGGATGGCGAAGTTTTTGATTTAAAAGATTACGGCGCTTTTGTTAAATTGGACGGCCGCATTCATGGATTATGCCATATTTCTGATTTTGAAAATAACGCGCAATTAATGAAGCAGGAATTGAAAGCTGGAGATAAAAAGAAATTTAAAGTTGAGTTTATAAACGCTCCAGAAAGAAAATTGTCTTTGAAATTAGTTCGCGCATAATAATAAATTAAAATTTTTAGATTAAATAAAAAACCCGTCAAGGGTTTTTTATTTAATCTAAAATCTGTTGTTTGCGTTGGCGGGGGAACGGCATTGATTTTGGAGCGGCGATGTTGCGGTAATGGCGAGAGGATATTTTAAGAAAATTGTATTCGCTGCCAAGTTTTTATTTTGTCGCGTTATATAGCGCCATTATTTCGGCGGCGGAAAGGGCCCGATTATAAACGCGGACTTCATCTATTAAACCATCCCAAATCGTAGATGGCCAACTGGGGTTTCCGCTCATTCTTCTTGGTCCAGATTGGGCGATTATATCAAAAGTCATTGCGTCTGTTGCCCTTTGCATTCCGTTTACAAAAAAATAATAATTGGGAAAATCAGCTGTAAAAGCCACAAGGTTAAAATTATTGTCGGCAATAGAAATATTTGAATTATAATTAGCGCTTATGCTGCCATTTCCATGCATAAATCGCAAGATCCCGGCATTAAGTAGTAATTGGTAGTTGCGATGAATTACTGAATTTAGACTAACAAAAATTGTCATTTCGTTTTTGCTATTATTAGCTGTTTTCACCCAGGCCGTGATGGTTATATCGCCGTTGATCCTTAAAATATTTGGGTCTCCTATGATGATATTATCATCCACCCCGTCAAAACTGGCGCATGAACCGATTTTACATCCTGATAAAGCGTAAAGATTAGTCAGGGTTGTGGAAGAATACATTGCGCCATTATTCCCATTCCCGCTTGAATCTCTGGCTGTTGTTCCGCTTCCTTCGTCAAACTTCCAAT
>CAYTHZ010000071.1:0-4345 GCA_964437745.1 uncultured Candidatus Saccharibacteria bacterium | reverse complement strand
TGAAAGCAGATTTGGATGTTTTTATAATTACGCCTTCTGATTTAGCGGTCATATGGAAAAGCTATCAAATGTTTGCCACGGAAATAGAGGCTGCTCTTTTCTCCTTAAAAAAGAGCGGAGGAGTTTTGGCCGAACAGGAAAGATCTTTAACTTTTGACCAAATGGCCAGAGGGGCGGGAGAAGAAGCGCCGATTATAAAAATAGTTTTTTCTTTATTGAAATATGGCGTAGATCAGTCTGCTTCGGATATACACATAGAACCTCTTTCTAATAAGTTGAGAGTGCGATATAGATTGGATGGCGTTCTTTACAACACTATTTCTTTGCCCATTCAGATTCATGCTCTGGTTATTTCCCGGATTAAGGTTTTAAGCAATTTAAAAATAGACGAGAATCGCATGCCGCAGGATGGCAGGTTTAAGGCTAAAATAGAAGACAGAGAAATAGATTTTAGAGTTTCCACCTTGCCTACCGCTTTCGGCGAAAAAACGGCAATAAGAATTTTGGATCCTAAAAAGGGAATGTTTTTTTTAGATGATATTTCTTTTAACGCGCACGATCGGGAGATTATAAATCAGGCAATAGAAAATCCTTTTGGCATGATTTTGATGACCGGCCCCACCGGTTGCGGGAAAACCACGACTTTATACGCGATTTTAAGAAGCATTAATAAAGAAGGAGTGAATATTATCAGCTTGGAAGACCCGGTTGAATATTCCTTGGAAGGAATTAATCAGTCGCAAGTAAAACCGGAAATTGGCTATACTTTTGCTTCGGGTTTGAGGCAAATTTTAAGGCAGGATCCGGATATTATTTTAGTCGGGGAAATCAGGGATACTGAAACTGCTGAATTAGCCGTTCATGCGGCATTAACCGGCCACCTTGTTCTTTCCACCTTGCATACCAATAGCGCCATTGGCGTAATTCCGCGCTTGATTGATCTTGGCATAAAGTCTTTTCTTTTGTCATCTGGGATTAAACTGATGGAGGCGCAAAGACTAGTTCCTGTTTTGTGCCGAAACTGCCGCCGCAAAATTCGAGCCGGAACCGATTTAGAATTCATTATTAAAAAGAATTTAGACGCATTACCCGATGAATTTAAAAAACAGATAAATTATAAGTCCCCTTATGATGTATATGAAGCTCATGGTTGCGCGGATTGTCTTTATAGGGGAGTGGTTGACCGTATAGGAATTTTTGAAATATTTAAAATGACTCCTTATCTGGAAAAAATAATTTCTGCGGGAGTAACCGAGGCGGCTTTACAAGAAGAAGCGAAACGCCAGGGAATGATAACTATGCGTCAAGACGGTATTTTGAAAGCGCTTGAAGGAATAGTTTCTGTTCAGGCGGTTTTAAAAGAAACGGGAGAATAAAGGGCTTTGTTGAAAAATTCAAGCCGCAGGCGCAGAATTTTTCATTACAAAACCTTTACCGAGCACTCAATTTTATAAAAATAGTTTTAAATACCGTAAAGATTGCTTAAATTATCTTTTTAAACCGCCGCAAACATTTGTAAAATTGAGTGCTCGGTGCGCAATTTTGCAGCCCCATTAGATAATTATATTAACAAGACTGTTATTTTTATACAAAAATTATTTTTATAAACTGAACCCTGCTTGATATCAAAAAATATCTAACGGGGGCAAAATTGGCATGGATTACAAGCAAAAATTAATTGAAATTTTATACACCGCGGCCAAGCAAAATGCCTCTGATGTTCATCTTTCGGTTGGCCGCAGACCGACTTTAAGAATAGACGGCAATCTTTTGCCTTTGGTTAAGGAGCCGATTTTAGTGCCTCAAGCAGTTGAAGATTTTGTGAAAGTTTTGCTTACTCAAGAACAGCTGGATAAGTTTTTGAAATATAAAGACATTGATTTTACTTATAATCTGGAAGACAAGGCTCGTTTTCGCACCGCCGTTTATTTTGAAAGCGGCCATATGGCGGTGGCTATGCGCCTTATTCCGTCAAAAATATTAACAATAGAAGAGCTTAATTTGCCGTCCATACTTCATGATTTCAGCCGCTATAAACAGGGGTTTGTTTTAATTGTCGGTCCGGCGGGCCATGGAAAGTCAACCACATTAGCTAGCATTATTGACGAAATTAATCATTCGCGAATGGCTCATATTATCACCGTTGAGGATCCTATTGAATATTTATTTACCGCGGACAGATGCATTATAAATCAAAGAGAAGTGGGCGTTGATACTGTTGGCTTTCATCGGGCGCTAAGGAGCGTGTTGCGCCAAGACCCGGATGTTTTAATGATAGGAGAAATGCGCGATGTGGAAACTATCTCCGCGGCGGTAACCGCCGCGGAAACCGGTCATTTGGTTTTTTCCACATTGCATACGAATTCCGCGGCGCAAACATTGGATCGTATTATTGACAGCTTTCCTCCGGCTCAACAAGGCCAGATTCGTTCGCAGTTGGCGGCAGTTTTAGTGGGCATTATATCAGAACGTTTAATTCCGAGGATTGAGGGCGGAAGAGTTCCGGCCTGCGAAGTAATGTTAACCAATTCGGCGATACGCAACTTGATAAGAGAGGACAAAATTTATCAGATAGACTTGGTTATTGAAACCAGCGCGCAGGAAGGAATGATTAGCCTGAATCGCTCTTTGGCAAATTTAGTAAGGCGCCGGGAAATTTCTCTTGAAAACGCGGAGTTATATTCCAATAGTCCTTCGGAGCTGAGGCTGATGATTAAGGATTAAAGGATTTGTTCCCGCCTTGGCGGAATTACAAAACCTTAACCGAGCACTCAATTTGACAACAATATTTTAAGCACTGTAAGGATTATTTAAATTAATTTTTTTCAAATTACTGAAAAAGCTTGTCAAATTGAGTGCTCGGTTCTAAATTTTGTAGCTGAATTTTCTGCTCTGCCAAGCCGGCGGATTGAAAATTCAGACAAAATTTGAAATTTACTTACATTGTTAAAGACCAAAAAGGGGAAGAAAGACAGGGCGAGATAGACGCGCCGTCAAAAGAAGTGGCCATAATTAATCTTCAGGGAAGAGGTTTTTATATTATTGCCTTAGAGGCGCAGATCGGTAAGTCTTGGTATAGCGGATTTTTATCGTTTTTTAATCGGATTCCAAGAAAGGATTTGGTTTTATTCACCCGCCAATTCGCGACGCTTTTAGACGCGCAAATTTCTATACCGGATTCTTTGAAAACTCTCTATCGCCAGACGGAAAATATTACTTTAAAAGAAGCGCTTTTTGAAATTGCTTCCAATGTTGATGCCGGCATATCTTTTTCCCAGGCGCTTTCCAAATTTGAAAATATTTTTTCCGAATTCTACCGCAATATGGTGCGTTCGGCGGAAATTTCGGGCAGATTGGAAGAAACTTTTTCTTATTTGGCAGATTATTTGGAAAAAGAAAATTTATTGTCTCGCCGGGTGAGAAATTCATTGATTTATCCTGTCATATTGCTCGTTATATTTTTTATTATCGTCGTTGTTTTGATAACAGTTGTTGTTCCGAGGTTAAAGGAGATGGTTGAAGGGTTCGGCGCTGAATTGCCGGCGCTTACAAAAATTTTTATTTCTTTTGGCGAATCGCTTATAAATTTTGGTCCGCTGATTATAGCCGCTTTAATAGGTTTTTTATTTGTTCTTGCGCAGTATTTGCGCACCGAAGAAGGCAAGAGTGTAAGAGACGAAATGTTTTTGAAAATGCCGCTTTTTAAAAACATATTTAAACGAATCTATTTAGTCAGACTTACGGAGGCGGCATCTGTTTTGATAAGAGGGGGCATTCCGGTCCCTACTGCTTTGGAAATCGCCGGAAAAGTTTCGGCTAATTATGTATACAGGAATATTATGTTTAATGCGGCGGAAGCGGTAAGGCGCGGCGAATCAATATCACATATTTTAAACAGCTACCCGGAAGAATTTCCTTCGTTGGTTGTCAAAATGATAGCTATCGGAGAAGAAACCGGGAAATTAGACGATTTATTATCAAGGATGTCTAAATTTTACGCCGATGAGCTAGACGATGATTTGTCGGGATTGGCGGAATTGATTCAGCCTATTTTAATCGTGATTATCGCTGTTTTTGTCGGGCTTATGGTTGCTTCTATTTTAATACCGATATATAATACAATTGGAATTGTTAAATAGCGTTTTAATTTGTCGAAAATATTTCTGCTTGCGCGGCCGGAATATTTTCTTTCAAAAATAAAAATTTTAGTTGAGTATAAAATAAAGTTTATAACGTGCAATATATAACATAATAATATAACATAATAATAATTTTTTTTATGTTTTATTTTCATGATTATCAATTTTAATTTATGAAAAAAGGTTTTACTTTAGTCGAATTATTA
>CAYTHZ010000070.1:0-4433 GCA_964437745.1 uncultured Candidatus Saccharibacteria bacterium | reverse complement strand
CCGCTTCCCGCTCTTTGGATTTAATTGTAAAGCCCCGGATAATTTGGAAAGAAGTTCCGCCGGAATAAGTATAAAGTTTTAGATATTTCGTAAAATATTAAATCAGCCTTGCCATTACGGCAAGGCTGATTTTCAAAAGAATGTGTTTTCAAAAGCAGGACGATTGGCGCGGGGGCTTTTTGCTTGTTTTTTCGCGCAAGTTATGGTAATCTAACTTAAAAGCTTGGCGGCCGTAGTCCGCCGCACCCCAGAAGAAAGAGAGAATCTTTTTTCTGTCCCGCTAAAAAAGCGGGACCCCGGGCTTGCGTTTTTTTCGCGGGTCCGCCCGCGATTTTTAATAGGCAGCGACTGACGATTTAATAACCGATGGCAAAAATTGTTATAAGTTATAAGTTGTGAGTTGTAAGTTGATATATGGAAGACAAAAAATTTTATGAAATTTCTTATTTAATGCATCCCGATTTAAACGGAACTGAACTAGAAAACAAGGTAGAAGAATTTAAGCGGATTATTTTGGAGTTGGGCGGGAAAATTATTTTTTCTTTTACGCCCAAAAAACAGAAGTTGGCATATGCGATAAAAAAACAGCTCGTCGCTTATTTTGGTTATTTCAAAATAGAGGCAAATCCGGAAACGATTCAGGAACTGCGCCAAAAATTAGTTTTCAGAAATGAAATTTTAAGATATATGATGATTGCTAAAGGAAAAGAATTAAAGCCGGACCAAGAAAGACTATCTTCGGATTTTGAAAAAATAAAGAGACCTGCCGGATTGGAATTCTCTAGAGAGTCCGTTAAGGAGCCGATGCTTCAGGATAAAGAGTCTATTAAAGACGGGCGGAAAGAGGGAACAGAAATTCAATCCAAGGAAGATGATAAAATAGATTTAAGCCAGCTGGATAAAAAATTAAAAGAAATCTTTGAATAAAGGGCTTTGTTTCCAAATTTTTATTCCGTTTGTCGGGATAAAAATTTGGAATTACAAAACCTTTACCCCGTTAGATAATTTTAAATAATGCTTAATGGTTAAAAAATTATTTGTTAAACCTTGTTAGGTTAAATAATAAAATTCTATTTTATCTAACGGGGTGCTTCCCAAAAATCTTCGAGTAAAGCGAGATTAGATTTTTGAGGATCCCGTGATGTTTGCGAAACAAAGTTAGTTTCAGAAAGGTTGATCTCGAAGATAACGGGATCCTCGAAAATGTATTTGCTCACTTTGTTCGCAAACATTTTCGGGACAATTTTCTAACATCTCGCCCCGTTAGATATTTCTAAAATAATCAACAAAACTTATTATCAGTTTGACTCGCTGAAAATAATTTTGCAATAAGCTTTGCATAATTATCTAACGGGGCAAGCTGAGAAAATTGGCATGAACTTCAACAAAGCTTTCGTTTTGGGCAATTTAACCCGGGATCCGGAATTAAAATCCCTTCCTTCGGGAATGCCGGTTGCCAATTTTGGCGTGGCAAGCAACAGGGTTTGGAAAGATAAGTCCGGACAGCAGCAAAAAGAGGCGGAGTTTCATAATGTGGTTGTTTTCGGCAGGCTGGCGGAGATTGCCGGCCAGTATCTTAAAAAAGGCCAATTAGTGTTTGTGGAGGGCCGGATAAAAACCAGAAATTGGCAGGACCAATCCGGCCATAAAAATTACCGAACCGAAATTATCGGAGAAAATTTTCAGATGGGTCCTAAATCGTCTGGGTCGGGAAATTCTTTTGCCGGCAGAGCCGAAGAATCCGGGCCGTCTGAAATCCCGGAAATAAACTTGGACGACGAAGAAGAGATAAAGTCGGGAGAAATACCTTTTTAATAACTACTATTAGCTGTCAGCGCATAGCGTTTAGCGGTTGGTTTCGCAATTAAGTTTTTATTAATTTTTATACCCTAAATGCTTAACGCTAAACGCTATAATCTAAAATATGAAGTGCCCTTTTTGTTTAAAAGATGCAAAAGAAATAGATTATAAGAACGTCGAAATGTTGAAAAAGCATATTTCTTCTCAGGCGAAAATTTATCCGCCCAGAAAAACCGGCGTTTGCGCCAAACATCAGCGTCTTTTAGCTGTTGCGATAAAGCGCGCCCGGATTATGGGTTTTTTGCCTTTTATCGGGTAATTAATCCACGAATGCCAACGAATTTTTAAACAACGAATAGCGACGAAAATAATATTCGTGGCAATTCGTGATGATATTTGTTGCAATTCGCGGGATGTTATGTATAATTTAATTTCTAAAACTTTATTGATTGTTTTAATATTTTCCGCCGCCTTGGGATTATCTTTGAAATCCGGCGGCGTTTTGGGATTTTCTAATTCTTTGGCTCAAGCAGATTTCGCGGAAAATAGCGGGGTTTTTCAGGATTTAGGAAAGCAGCTGGAAAAAGCCAAAGAATCTTTACAGAGCTTGTTGGAGGAAATTTCCGGCCGCAAGAAAGAATTGAACGCGCGGCCTTCTCTAAATCCGCTGATTTCCCCAACGGCTTTACCGGATATTTTTTTTCCAACTGAATCTGGCGGCGCAACCGTTTATGATCCGGCAACCGAACACGAGCGAGCTGTTATAAATGTGGTTAAAAAATCTTCGCCGGCTGTTGTAAGCGTGGTTGTCTATAAAAACGTGCCGCTGGTGGAACAATATTTTGATTCCAGCGATGATTTATTTAAAAATATTCCTCAGGAATTCCGCCCGTTTTTTGAATTTAGAATTCCTAAATACCGGCAAAAGGGCACGGAAAAGCAGCAAATCGGCGGAGGATCGGGATTTGTTATCAGTTCTAACGGACTTATTTTAACCAACAAACATGTGGCCGCGGATGATAACGCGGAATATTCGGTTGTTGTCCAAGACGGCAAGGAATATAAAGCAAAGGTTTTAGCTAGAGATCCGGTGCAGGATTTAGCGGTTTTAAAAATCGGCGCTACTGGTTTGGCGACTTTGCCTTTGGGTAATTCGGATAAAAATGTTATTGGACAGACTGTTATTGCCATAGGCAATGCTTTGGGAGAATTTAAAAATACTGTTTCTGTGGGAGTTGTTTCCGGATTGGGCAGGAAAGTGGCGGCATCCGGCGTTAGCGCCAGCGAAATAATTGAGGGGGCTATCCAGACCGATGCGGCTATAAATCAGGGAAATTCGGGCGGTCCGCTTTTAAATTTAAGAGGCGAGGTAATAGGGATTAATACCGCTATGGCGTTTGGCGCGGAAAATATCGGCTTTGCTATTCCTATTAACAAAGCGAAAAAAGCTATCAGCTCCGTGGAAAAAACCGGAAAAATTTCTACTGCTTATTTAGGAGTGCGCTATCAGATAATAAACTTGGCTTTGAAAGAAAAAAATAATTTAGCGGTTGATTATGGCGCCTGGATAAAAGGAGATGCAAATAAAAACGAGCCAGCGGTAATTTCTGGTTCAGCCGCGGATAAAGCTGGTCTTAAAGAAGGGGATATTGTTTTGGAAATTGACGGAAAAAAGATTAATGAAGAAAATACTTTGGCAGCGATGGTTCAAAAACGCGACATCGGCGACATAATTATTTTAAAAATAATCAGGGAAAATAAAATTATGGACGTAAAAGCGGTTTTAGGAGAGATGTAAAGGGCCTTGTTTGTGATTTTTCTTTGCTTGTTGGTAAAGAAAAATCACAACTACAAAACCTTTATCCCGTTAGATGAAAATTTATGCATTACGCTTATGTTTTAAAAAGCTTGAAAGACAATGATTTATATGTCGGTAGAACGGAAAATTTAAAAGAACGTTTTGCAGAACATAATAAGGGGCGCGTAGAAAACACGAAAAACAGGAAACCGCTAAAACTTATTTATTATGAAGCAAGCAGTAATACTAAAGACGCCGCGCACAGAGAAAGATATTTGAAAACAGCTTGGGGTAAAAGATATTTAAAACACAGGTTAAAAAACGACGCATAAATTTTCTATCTAACGGGGTGCTCAATTTTGTAGTGAAATTTTGTTCGCAAAACAAAGTTTCGCTCCAAAATTTCAACAAAATTGGCATGCCTCAATTTAATAAATTCACAATTAAGGCGCAGGAAGCTTTGCAATTAGCCCAGGAAATTACGGTTTTGCGCAACCACCAGGAATTAAAAGCCGCGCATCTGGCGGCGGCTCTTTTGCGCCAGGACAATTCTATCGTGTCCGCTGTTTTGGAAAAAGCCGGAGTCAATTTGCAAAATCTGGAAAAAGCCTTTGATGAAGAATTAAAAAGTTTGCCGAAAATATTGAGCGGCGCCTCCATAAACCAGCTCTATCTTTCAAAAGAGGTGCTGGAAATTTTAGATCGCGCTTTGAAAGAGGCTGTTTCTTTGAAAGACGATTTTATTTCTTGCGAACATTTATTTTTGGCAGCTTTAGAAATTAATTCTCCGGCGAAGGGAATTTTAAGAGCCGCGGAAGTTAATAAAGAATCTTTT
>CAYTHZ010000069.1:0-4481 GCA_964437745.1 uncultured Candidatus Saccharibacteria bacterium | reverse complement strand
TTCAAGCTTTTTAAAACATAAGCGTAATGCATAAATTTTCATCTAACGGGATAAAAGTTTTCTAAATAAAATTTCATCGCCGAGGCGGCTTGAAATTTTATAGAAAGCCCTTTACTGCGGCATTACTTCAATGCTTGCTCCTTCTTTTAATTTTACTATCGCTTTTTTATATCCGGATTTTTTTCCTAAAGTCCTGCCTAAACGTTTTGTCTTAGAAGGGACATTTATTATTTTCACATCGATCACGCTCACATTATATATGTCCTCTATCGCTTTTTTAACCAAATGTTTATTGGCTCTTTCAATAACCCTGAAAATATATTGCCGCGACTTCACGCCATAAGACGATTTTTCCGTAACATGAGGAAACCGAATTATACCGCTGTATTTTCCGACTCCCGCAAGCTGCGTTTTATTAACGCTCTTGTCCTTTAGCCCCTCTTTTTTAACCGCCCCCTCTTCGCCCTCCGCTTTCTCTTTTTTTCCCTCCTCTTTTGCTAATTTTTTTTTCTTTTTTATAAAATCTAAAATAGCCATAGTTGCTTAATCGTAATATTCGTGTTTATTAGTTCTATATTCGCGGCTATTAGTGGATTAAGCGGCGCATAAACCGCTAAATCGCCGCTAATAAATTATCGCGAAAAAAGCCGCTAAAAATAATCATTAAACATTCAAATACGTTTTCTCCATAACCGGAATTGCTTCCTTCAAAATTAAAATCTTTTTATGCTTCAATAAATCAACGGTGTTCAAAGAATCCGCCAATATGGTTTTTATTCTGGGAATATTTTTCAGAACGCGAACCATCATAGCATCGTTTTTCGGTAAAATCAATAGCAATCTTTCCCTAAATTTTATTTGCAAAACCAAAACTCTCGCCGCTTCTTTGGTTTTGAAATTTTCCAAAGAAATTTTGTCCAAAAAAAACATTTCGCCGTCTTTTAATTTTTGGCTCAAAACGCAAAACATCGCTTTACGTTTCATTTTCTTATTAATTTTTTTGGCAAAAATTCTCTCTTTGATGGGACCAAACGTTACTCCGCCGCCTTTCCATAAAGGAGAACGGATGGAGCCGTGCCTTGCTCTGCCGGTCCCTTTTTGCCTCCAAGGCTTTCTTCCACCGCCTCTGACTTCAGCCCTGTTTTTAGCATGCGCCAAGACAATTCTTGAATTTGCTTCCTGCGCCAAAACCGCCTGATGAACCAAATCAGCGTTAAAATCAACGCCGAAAATATTGGGATTTAATTCAATACTCCCTATTTTTTCCAGTGACTGATTATATAAATCAGCGTTAATTTTTGCCAAACCAATATTAACTTTTTTATCCTTGACTATTCCCATAACAAGTGATATATGACATCCTCCGCCATTAAAGCGGCGGTATAGACCGTTAATTAGAATTAATTCAGCTTCTAATTTCCAAAAGCGTTCCTTTTCTTCCCGGGACGCTCCCATTGATCGCCAGTAAATTATTTTCTTTGTCAATTTTCACTATCTCCAAATTTTTAATGGTTTTTCTGTCGCCCCCCATTCTTCCCGGCATTCTTTTTCCTTTTATAACATGCTGGGGATGAGTGGCGCCTATAGAACCTGGAGCTCGCTGGCGATTCTTTTGGCCGTGAGTAGCCGGCCCGCCTTTAAATCCATATCTTTTTACAACTCCCTGAAAACCTTTACCCTTGCTGATTCCGGATATTTTTACTTTATCGCCTTCATTAAATTGGCCCACGTCCAAAACATCTCCCACCTTATATTTAGCATTCTGTATTGAGTATTCTGCGCCTGGCATTCTGTATTCGCGAAGATATCTAAAATTCCCCAAATCTTTAAAATGCCCCAGTTGGGGTTTTTTGATGTTTTTTTCTTTTTTAGAATCAAATCCGAGCTGTAAAGCCGCATATCCGTCTTTTTCTTGAAATTTTTCCTGCAATACAACGCAAGGACCCGCCTCAATCAATGTCAAAGAAACCCTTTCTCCGTCGTCTTTAAAAATCTGTGTCATTCCTATTTTTTTACCGAGCACAAATGCCATGCCTAAGATTTTTCGTGGCTATTAGTTTAATATTTGTAGCTATTAGCAAATTAAACAACGCGCAACACGCTAATTGCCACCAATACAGACACTAAACGACACTAAATAAAAACTGTTTTTTATTATCCTAAAAAAAATCGGGACAAAAGCCCGATTTTCAATAATCGTGCCTTATTATTACCAAACTATATTAATATAAAAATTTTCGTCATTCTAGATTCTATTTTCTAGATTCTAGATTCTAGAGGTCTATTATTATCCCATCTTAATTTCAATATCAACGCCCGCCGGCAGAGTCAAATTGGACAACGCGTCAACGATTTTCTGGCTGGGATTTAAAATGTCAATAATTCTTTTATGCGTCCTAATTTCAAACTGGTCGCGGCTGTTTTTGTAAACAAAAGTTGAGCGATTTACCGTATATCGGCGAATCTCCGTAGGCAAAGGAATGGGACCTCTAATTTCTCCGCCATGGCGAAGAATCGTCTCTATTATTTGCTTGCAGGAATTATCAATGAGACGATGGTCATAGGCCCTTATCCTTATTCTAATCTTTTGTTTTTGTTCTTCCGCGATCTTTTTAGCCAATGATTTTACTAAATTGCAAATTTAAACAAATGTACGAAAAATTTTTAAACTTTAAAATTCATATATTCGTAAAAAATTTGTATTTCGTAATTTATTTAAGAATCTTCGTTACCACTCCCGCGCCGACTGTTTTGCCCCCCTCTCTTACGGCAAATCTCTGCTTTTCCTCTAAAGCAACCGGGGAAATAAGTTCCACCGTAAATTTAGTTGTATCTCCCGGCATTACCATCTCCACTCCCGGCGGCAATTCAATTTTTCCGGTAACATCCGTAGTTCTGATATAAAATTGCGGTTTATATCCGGCAAAAAACGGGGTATATCTTCCTCCCTCTTCTTTGGTTAACACATAAACCTCCGCCTCAAAATTAGTATGAGGAGTAACGCTGCCGGGCTTTGCCACCACTTGCCCCCTCTCCACATCTTCTTTTTTAATGCCGCGCAAAAGCAAGCCGACATTATCTCCGGCTCTGCCTTCATCAAGAGTTTTGTTAAACATTTCAACGCCAGTAACAACAGTATTTTGGGTTTGCCGCAAACCGACAATTTCCGCCGCATTATCCAAATAGACAATTCCTCTTTCCATTCTTCCCGTTACCACCGTACCCCTGCCTTCAATGGAAAAAATGTCTTCTATGGGCATCAAAAATGGTTTATCAATATCTCTTTGAGGTTCCGGAAAATAGCTGTCAACAGCGGCCATTAAATCAAAAATAGGCTTGGCATCGGAATCGTCTGCAGATTTAGTTTCTAAAGCTTTTAAAGCAGAGCCTCTGATTATAGGAGTATCTTTTCCGGGAAATTGATATTTAGTCAAAAGCTCTCGGACTTCGGCTTCCACTAAATCAATCAGTTCCGGATCGTCCACCTGGTCAACTTTATTTAAAAATACAACAATTGACGGAACGCCAACTTGGCGCGCCAAAAGAATATGCTCCCTGGTTTGGGGCATCGGGCCGTCGGCGGCAGAAACCACCAAAATCGCTCCGTCCATTTGGGCGGCGCCGGTAATCATATTTTTAATATAATCGGCGTGTCCCGGGGCGTCAATGTGAGCATAATGCCTTTTTTCAGTTTCATATTCCGAGTGGTGAAGATTAATGGTTACTCCGCGAGCTTTTTCTTCCGGCGCGGAATCAATGTCATCGACTTTCTCCTCTTTTTTCGCCCAGCCTTTCAGGAAAAGGACATGAGTGATGGCCGCGGTCAAGGTGGTTTTGCCGTGGTCAACATGGCCGATAGTGCCGATATTGACATGCGGCTTTGTTCGTTCAAATTTTGCTTTTTCCGCCATATTTTAGTATTTAGTATTTAGTATTATGGTATTTGGTATTTAGCATGCGATATGCGATATACAAAATACAAAATACAAAATACTATTTTTATTATTTTTTTGATTGAGCAGCTAAAATTTTAACCTTATTTTCTATGGCAATAATTTTCGCTTTCATTTTTTCTATTTCCCCGCTCAAAGCGGAAATATCTTCGGATTCTGCTTTAAAAACTCTGTCTATTTTTTCTTCTATCCTTTTCAGTTCCGATTTTATAAAAACAATGTCTTGTTTAATAAAAGCAACGCCTTCTTTTAATGCGGAAATGTCCGCCCTTATCGGCGCCAATTTTTCTTCTAATTTTTCTTCTAATTTTTCTTCTATCAAATTATCCACTGCCGGCAATAAAACTTCTTCGGTAAATTTCCCCAAATCCTTCAATGTAAGCGGTTTTTCAATTTTCTTTGATATTTTTTTCATAAACCCCATTTTTACAAAAGCATAAAGTAAATTGTAAGAAAAAAAATAAAAAGTGTCAACCCCTCACTTGAAAAGAATATGCATTATGTTTATGTTTTAAAAAGCGATAAAGA
>CAYTHZ010000068.1:0-4525 GCA_964437745.1 uncultured Candidatus Saccharibacteria bacterium | reverse complement strand
GCCGAGCTTTTATCTTTACACAAGACATCCCGCGAAATCGCCTTCGGCTTTTGGCAACATAAGATATTGCCTTTTTGTAAAACTTCTAACGGGGCAAGCCATAAGTTTAATTATTCTATTCTACTATTCTATTCTACCTTAAAATTATTCTTTTTTCAATCACGTTCGTTTTTCCTAATTTATTTTTTGCCCGAAACTCAAGAATATTCAATCCCGGCATTAAATCAAAATTATATTTAAATATTCCGTCTTTTTCAACCAGCACAAGATTCTGATTAATTGCCAATTTATCAGCGTCGGTTTTTCCGACTATTTCTAAATTAGAAACGGTAAAATCGGCATTCAAATCTGGCGAGATAATTTCCAAACGCGGAGGCGAAAAAAAATTATCCGCTTGCCAAAAAATATAGGCAGAAAGAGAAACTGCCAAAATAAGCCAGCCCAAAGCTTTTAAGGAATCCCCCCTTAACATTAATTTGTAAACTTTTGAAAAACCGCGGGTAGACGGAAAAACATCAAAAGAACCGGAAGCGTTTTGCTTCGGCCGGGACGCGCCATAAAGCTTCCAAAAATAATTAAAATCCGCTCCCAAAACCTCCGATATTTTTCCAAGATATCCCCGCACATAAATATCCGGCGGCAAAAAATCAAAATTGCCCTCTTCTAAAAATTTCAGGTTTCTTTCGGCAACGCCTGTTTCTTTGGCAAGATGCTCTATGGAAATATTTTTTTCCTGCCTAATTTTATAAAAATAATCGGAAAACTGATTGGACATAAAATATTACGATTATACAAAATACTAAATACTAAATACTAAATACTGAATACCAAATTTAAAAAACTTTATGAACTTTCAACTTTACAACTTTATAACTTTATAACTTTATAAACTATCTATTCCACATCCCTTTGACCCGATTCAATATACACATGCCGAGGTTTGGCGCCGTCTTGAGGACCAATCACCCCGCGCTCTTCTAAAATATCCAATAATCTCGCAGCCCGGGCATAGCCTATGCGCAGCCTTCTTTGTAAATAAGACGCCGATGCTTTTTGCGCCTCAATCACCGCCTTATAAGCTTCGGGATAAAGCTGGTCTTCGCTTTCTTCTTCCCACTCATTTTCTAATTGGTCCAAATCTATTTTATGCGCCGCTCCATTATTGTTTTTGCCGAAATTAAAATCATCTGTTTCTAAAAAAGTGGAATTATTAAAATTGTAAGACGGCTGGTCTTTGATTAAAGCTTCGGTCAAATCCGCGCTTGCTTCGTTTTCAGCCACTTCATCAATAGCATTTTCTTCTACTGTAAAATCAACGACTCGTTTAATTTCTTTTTCCGAAACATACACCCCTTGAATGCGGCGGGGCCTTGAATAGTCCGAAGACATAAAGAGCATATCGCCGTTGCCCAAAAGCTTTTCGGCTCCGGAAGCATCCAAAATAGTCCGAGAATCAACCTGAGAAGCCACCTGAAATGCGATTCTTGAAGTGATATTGGCCTTAATCAAGCCAGTGATAACTTCCACAGAAGGCCTTTGGGTGGAAACGATTAAATGAATTCCCGTTGCCCGCGCCATCTGCGCCAAACGGACAATTGACGCTTCCACCTCCCTGCCAAACATTGCCATCAAATCAGCCAGCTCGTCAATGACAATAACAATATAAGGCAAAAGCGGATCTTTTTTCTGAATCATCTTATTATTATATCCCGCTATGTCGCGGCAGTTTTCTTTAAGCAAAAACCCGTATCTTTTGTCCATTTCCTGTGTCGCCCATTTCAAAGCAATAATGGCTTTTTTGGGCTCAACTATAGCGGGCGTGATTAAATGAGGCAAACCGTTATACATTGTCAACTCCACTCTTTTAGGGTCTATTAAAATAAGATTTAAAATTTCCGGGGAATTTTTGAACAAATAAGAGCAAATGATGCTATGGATGCAAACCGATTTTCCCGTACCTGTGGCGCCGGCTATTAAAAGGTGGGGCATTTTATCTAAATTAGCGTAAATCGGCTCGCCCGCCACATCTCGGCCAACCCCGAAAACCAATGGCCAAGAGCCGCGGAAATAATCCGTATTAATAAGATTGCGCACCCGCACCAAAGTAACAGACCTGTTGGGAACCTCAATGCCAACTAACGACTTGCCCGGTATCGGCGCCTCTATTCTAATAGGATGGGCTGCTAAAGACAAAGACAAATCATTTTGTAAAGCCACAATCCGGGAAAGCTTCATTCCTTCGGCTGGCTTCAGGGTATAACGGGTAACAGTGGGCCCTATATTTACCTCGCCCATTTCCACGAATATGCCGAAATTTTCCAAAGTCCTTTTAATAATATTGGCGTTAGCTTTGATGTCGCCCGTCGTGGGACGGCCGGATTCTCCCTCTAAAAGATCTATGGACGGCAATTTATATGATGATTTCGCATAACTCTTTTTAAAAACGCCTTTTCCTTCGCCGTCGGCCTTATCAAATTTTTCTCTTTTGCGAAATATGGCCGGACCATAATTTTTTCCCGAGAAATCATCTCCTTCCTCATTTTTCGGCTCCTGAAGATTTTGTTCTATTTCATCATAACCTTGCGAAGAATTATCTTCGGGGAAATATCGTCCCTCGGGAAATATTTTTTTCCAAATTCTTTTCAAATCAAGAGGGATATTAAAAATCATCAAAATGCTTATTAAAAGCAAGCTGGAAAGAAAAATTATGCTTGCCCAAAAACCCAAAATCGCCTCAAAATAAGAAATCAGCTTTCCTATAACTCCTCCTTTTTCCGGGTATAAAATATCAATAATCCCCAAGCCGCAAAAAAGAAACAGCCCTGCGCCGAAAATATTAGTGAAATACGGCCGATATCTTTTTTCCGACAGCAAAAAAACAAGCGACATCGCGAAAACCAAAATAGGCAAGAGCGCCGCTCCATATCCGAACAACAAATCGCTTATCCCGTAAAGCCGCTTTCCAAAAGGCCCGGCTAAATTAAAAAAACTTAAAACAATGATAAAAGCCGCCGCGAAAAGCAAAATTCCGGCAATGCTTTTTTTAGTTTCCGCAGACAAATCAAACACAGACTCTTTAAAATAAATCTTAGGACTGCCCTCCTCTTGTTTATTTTCTTGTTTTTTTCGTTTAGCCATTTTTTAATTTAATCCTTATAATAACCCAAAATACAAAAAACTTAGCCACAAAAATGATTAGTCTTCTTTATTATAGATTTATTTTAACATTTATTTCAACGGACTTCAATTACCAAATTAAGCCTTAAATTTCAAATAAGGTCAAGCTGATATTTTGCGACAAATAAATTAAAATAGGAATATGAGCACAAATATACTCATCCTTTCTTTAATCAAAGATTATCTTGATTATTTAGAAATTGAAAAAGGCCGATCGCCGAAAACCCGGGAAAATTACGGGCGTTATTTGAATAATTTTTTGGATTTCGTCCAAAACGAGAAAAAAACTAAAAAAGAATCAATGAAGCCGGATATAATCACCCAAGACATAGTCAGGGCTTACAGGATTTTTTTAAACAGAACTCCGCGCCATTTTGCTTCCGATTCGCGCCAATCCGCGCAAAGCGCAAACACGGCCTCAATCAAAAAAAACACTCAAAGCTATTATCTTATCGCTTTGCGGAATTTTCTCAAATATCTGGCAAAGAGAGACATTAAATCTTTAACGGCGGAAAAAATAGAACTGCCGAAAACCGACGAAAGACAGATAGAAATAATTGATTATGACGAACTGGAACGGCTTTTAAATATCCCCAAAACCAACTCTTTAAAAGGTCTGCGGGATAAAGCGATTTTAGAAATGCTTTTTTCCGCAGGCTTGCGCGTTTCCGAACTTTGCAATTTAAACCGCGGCGATATTAGTTTGAAAAAATCGGAATTTTCGGTAAAAGGAAAAGGCGGGAAAATCCGGATGGTTTTTCTTTCCGAAACAGCCAAAAACGCCCTAAAAAATTATCTGGATAAAAGAAGCGATGTTGAAGAAGCTCTTTTTGTTTCTTATTCCAAAAGCGCCGCTTTAAAAACATTAGGAAGAATAATCCCGCGGGCAATAGAAAGATTAATAAAATTTTACGCTACCAGAGCCGGAATTTCCAAGAAAATCACGCCCCACACATTGCGCCATGTTTTTGCCACCGATTTGCTGCAAAACGGAGCGGATTTAAGAAGCGTGCAAATGCTTTTAGGGCATTCCAATATTTCCACCACCCAAATTTATACTCATTTAACCAATAAAGAATTAAAAGAAGTTCACCGGGCGTTTCATGACAGGAAAAGAAAGTAAAATTACGCCGAAGAATATTTTTGACGTTTTATAATAAGCGCTTTATCTTGTCAATATTGATTTGGATTTGAAAGTGTAATTAAAATAATAGTATTATGAAAAAAATTTTTATTATTGGTTTGGGCGGCTCGGTAGTGATGCCCGGAAAAATAAACGCCGGATTTTTGAAAAAATTCAAAGAATTAATATTAAAACAAGCTCGTCTTGGCAGGAAATTCGTTTTGG
>CAYTHZ010000067.1:0-4546 GCA_964437745.1 uncultured Candidatus Saccharibacteria bacterium | reverse complement strand
CCGGGAGGGCTTGAAACTTACTTTCAAGTGAATTAAAGCCAGCTCGGTGACAAGGGATAAGTCGTAACAAGGCACCGGTAGCGGAAGCTGTCGGTGGATCATATTCTAATTTTGTCTTTTTTAATTTTTTAAAGAAGGCTTAATATGGTCGGTTATGGTTGAGAATAGGAAATTTCATTTTTAACCATAGGGTATTAATCACATAGCCCTAAATAGCGATTACCTTGCGTTTCGCGCAAGGAAATTCTAAATTTTAATTTCTAATTTCTAAATAAATCTAAAATCTCAAATTTTAAAATTCAAAAAAAATTAAAGTTTTGAATTTGGAAATTTGAATTTTGAGATTGTTTAGAATTTATAATTTTGAGTTTAGGATTTCCTCGCGCGGAACGTGAGGTTGATTGGGGCAACTTAAAAGATTTTGCAAATAATCCACGAATGGCAACGAATATGTAAACGAATTTCCGCGAATAGAGGATTATTTGTTGGTATTCGTAAATTATTATTCGTGGTTATTCGTGGGCTATTATGTTAGTTATTTGTTTAAAGCGCGTTGGCAAAAAACATCAACCGTCATATAGGGTTGTTGTGAAAGAAAAACGTTCCAAATTAAGCAACAAATTTGTGGAGGATTTGGGTTTTTATAATCCGCATACCAAAAAATGTGAATTGAAAAAAGAAAAAATAGAACATTGGTTGAAAGTCGGCGCTCAGCCTTCGGAAACCGTCAAGAATTTATTGAAGAAAAAATGAAAAAGCGCGCTTTTTATCCTTTAATAAATAACTCCGTTGCGGAGTTTTTTATTTCCCCGTATTTTTATGTCCCGTATTTTTATTGACAAATTTAATAAAATAATTTACCTTGAAATCAAATAAATAAAAAAACGCAGAGAATAATCTCTGCGTTTTTAATTTTTGATTGGATTATTTATTTAATTCTAATTTTACCACTCTTTCTTCCAATCGCCGTAGTTGCTCCGACATTATTGTTAGCTCTTGTTCATGTTTTTGGTATAAAGATATGAATTCATCCAATTTGGTCATAAATGGATGAAAATTTTCTTTTAGCCATTTAACGTCTTCTTTAACTTCATAAATTTCGCTTTTTAATTCTTCCCTAACGCCGGATATTTCGCTTTTTAATTCTTCCCTAACGCCGGATATTTCGCTTTCTATTAAATTAAGTCGTTTATTAACTTTCCCAAAGTCTTTTTGGATTGATTGGGCGAATGGCTCCAATGATTCGATAAAAATTTCTTTTATATCTTTTTTTGATAAATTTTCCATAATACAATGGTATCATTTTTTGATTATTTTTTCAAACTCTTCTTTTTCGATAGTTTCTTGTTTAATTAATAATTCGGCTATTTTGTCTAATTTTTCTTTTTCTTCGGTAATTATTTTTTTGGCGCGCGCAAAGGCTTCGGAAATAATCTTTTTTATTTCCGTGTCAATTTCCGCCGCTATTTTTTCCGAATAATCTTTTTCAATGGCGATTTCTTTGCCCAAAAAGACCATTTCCTCCATTTTGCCGTAGGTAATTGGACCGATTTTTTCCGACATTCCGTATTTTGTAACAAGGGCTTTAACCAAGTTGGTGGCTTCGCGGATGTCATTGGAAGCGCCGGTGGTAATATCTTTAAAAATTAATTGTTCGGCCGCGTAACCTCCCATCAAAGAAGCAAGATCCGCCAAGAATTGAGTTTTGGTTTTAAGATGCCGATCTTCTTCGGGAAGCTTTAGTGTGTATCCGGCCGCTCGGCCCCTTGCGATTATAGAAATTTTTTGCACCGGATCTGCTCCTGGACAAAAAGCGGAAACTAAAGCGTGGCCGGCCTCGTGGTAGGCGGTAATTTTCTTTTCTTCTGCGGAAAGCATATAGCTTTTTCTTTCCGGACCTAAAAGAACTTTTTCAATTGATTCAAAAAAGTCATACTGCGTTACTGTTTTTTCGTTATGTCGCGCTGCTAATATGGCAGCTTCGTTTACTAAATTTGCCAAATCTGCGCCGGAAAAACCCGGGGTTCTTTCTGCCACGCGCCGAAAATCAACTTCTTTTTCTATCGGTTTGTTTTCAGAATGAACTTTTAAAATTGCTTCCCGGCCGTTAATATCAGGTAAATCTAAAATTACTCTGCGGTCAAATCTTCCGGGCCGCAAAAGCGCTTGGTCTAAAATATCCGGCCTATTAGTGGCGGCCATTATAATAATATTAGTTTCTCTTTCAAACCCATCCATTTCCACAAGAATTTGATTTAAAGTTTGTTCTCTTTCGTCGTGGCCTCCGCCGATACCTGCGCCTCTTTCTCTGCCAATGGCGTCAATTTCGTCTATAAAGATAATACAGGGAGCTGATTGTTTGGCGACGGCAAATAAATCTCGTACTCGGGCGGAACCGACTCCCACAAACATTTCAACAAATTCCGAGCCGGAAATATGGAAAAAAGGCACTCCGGCTTCGCCGGCAGTGGCGCGCGCCAGATATGTTTTTCCGGAACCAGGAGGTCCCATTAAAAGAACGCCCCGCGGAATTTTTGCTCCGATATCCCAGAATTTTTTCGGGTATTTTAAAAATTCTACTATTTCCATTAATTCCTGCTTGGCTTCCTCCAAGGCCGCTACGTCTTTAAACGTTATTTTGTCTTTATCCGGTTTGAAAAGCTTGGCTCTGGATTTGCCGAAAGTAAATGCTTGCGCCGCTCCCCTGGTAGCTTGTTTCATTGTCAGCCAGAAGAAAAGGCCGATTATAAGAATAGGCAAGATAATCGGCAAGAGAAAATTTAACATGAAAGAAAATCCGCTGTCCTCGGTGATTTTTAAATTAATATTTTTTAATTTTTCGGCATTAACGCCGTAATTTTTTAAAGTTTCAGTTAGCGAAGCATCGATTTCTTTTCGCGTTTTGAATTTTTCATCGTTTTTTGCGGTAATCAAAAGCGAGTTATTTTTGATTTCAATTTCTTTAATCTCGTCTTGGCTGATTTTAGCGATTAATTCATTTAAATTGATATCTTTTGGCTTTTCAACGCTGTTGAAAAAAAACGAATACAGCAAAGCCGCCGCCAAAATAATGGTTATTGTCCAGATTATGTTTTGAAAAAGCGGCTTCATCAATTTTTATAAAATACGAAATATATAACTTTACGAAATACGAATTTTTACAAATATACTAATTTTAAAATTATTTGTAAATTCGTATGGATTTGTATTTCGTAAAGATAATTTTATACCAACTTCCCTTTTTTGACAAGTTGTAGTTTCGCTATTACAATAGCGATATATGATGATTTTATCTAATAAAAATATATTTATAAGCGTTGTGTTTTTAGGCGCCATCAACTTGGTTGCTCTTTATAGTATTTCTTTATCATTTTCGGATTTTGTGTATGTAAAAAAACAGGCGCTATGGCTGTTTTTGTCTTTTGGGGCGATGCTTTTGATTGTTTTTTTTGGAGACTGGCGTTTTTTGAAAGACAATAAATTTGCGTCGTTTTATATTTTTATTTTTAGCGCAACATTGCTTTTGGGGGCGCTTTTGTCGACCCCCGTAAGAGGGGTAAGGGGTTGGATCAATTTTGGACTTTTTTCCATTCAACCGGCAGAGTTTATTAAATTGGCTTTAATTGTGGTTTTGGCTAAATATTTTTCCAAATACCATGTGGAAATTTGGCGCCTCAGGCATATTTTTATTTCTGCAATATATTTTTTGATTCCGGCTTTTTTGCTTTTATTCCAGCCGGATTTGGGTTCTATAATAATTTTGTTTTTAATTTGGTTTTTTGTGATTATCATAAGCGGAATAAAACCGAAGCATTTTTTGGGAAGCTTGGTTGTTATGTTGGCAATTTTGATTTTTGCCTGGATTTATGTTTTGGCTCCTTATCAAAAAGACAGAATTAGCGGCTTTTTATTTCCTGAAAATGATCCACTGGGCGCCGGCTATCAGATTGCTCAGTCTAAAATTTCCGTTGGCTCCGGAGGATTATTCGGTCGGGGTATTAGTAAGGGAATCCAAACTCAGTATGGATTTCTTCCTGAAAGGCATACAGATTTTATTTTTGCCAGCATTGTTGAGGAGTGGGGGTTTTTGGGAGCAGTAATTATTATTTTTTTATATTTTATTTTTTTTATTGGTTTGTATAATGTCGGAAAACGGGCAAAAAATAATTTTTCCGCTTTTTTTATTTTGGGATATGCCATAATGATTCTTGCCCAGATTTTTATCAATGTTGGCGGTAATCTGGGAATTTTGCCGATCACTGGAATTTCTTTGCCATTTTTAAGCTACGGCGGTTCCAATTTGTTGGTTAATTTTTTAGGATTGGGAATTATTATAAATATGCAAAAAGGAGCTGTGTTTTTGGACAAGATAAAAGTTGAGTAAAAATTTATTTCGGCCCCACGGGGGGCAGAATGAGGCGTTGTTAGAAGGAATAAAAAACCCGCCCTAAAGCAAGGCGGGAATGTTTAGAAGTCATCTCAAAATTAAATTTTCACGTTTTGCTTCGCCCCGTTAGAAAGTCCGGCCGAGTTTTTGCCGCTCAAC
>CAYTHZ010000066.1:0-4557 GCA_964437745.1 uncultured Candidatus Saccharibacteria bacterium | reverse complement strand
CATTTATTATTTTTTTTAGCCCTATAGGCTATTTGGGCGCCATCCGGGCTGAAATAAACACGAGAATCAATTAAATCATATTCCTCTCCCTCTTTTCCATTGTTGACGACAATCTCTTTTGATATTTTTTTCGCCCGATATGCTATCGTCTCGCCATCAAAAGAAAAAAATAAAAAGGAATCAATAAAATCGTATTTTATTTCTTCTTCTTTATTATTAATTACCACCAACCATTTTTCCCCCCGCTTCGCGCTATAAGCCGTTTTTTTACTATCCGGGCTGAAAACCGGATATCCGACAAAATCATAAGCATTGCTTTTTTCTCCGTTTACGACAACAAACCATTTTTCTCCCAGTTGCGCCCTATATCCTAATTTTTGGCTATCTTGGCTGAAAAACATAAGCGGGTCGATAAAATCATATTTTTCTTGTTCTTCGCCGTTTATTACGATAAAATCCTTGCCGTTTTCTTTTACTCTATAAACAAATTTTTTACTATCGGGACTGAAATAAATCAAGGGGTCTATAAAATTATATTTTTTCCCTTTTTGACCGTTAAGCACCGCGAAATTTTTTCCGCTTTCTTCGGCAATATAAGCGATTTTTGCGCCATCAAAACTTAAAATCGGATCGCCTACAGAATCGTAAATAAAATCTTCTTTTCCATTTATCACCATAAACCATTTTCCATTCCGTTTTGCTCCGTAAACTAATGTTTTCCCATCCGGACTGAAAACCGGACAGCGCGCGTCGTCATATTTTTGAATTTTTATCTCGCCGGTAAATACGGATTTTTGATTTTGTCCGGAAATAATGGAGGCGAATCTTTCTCCATTTTTGGAAAAAACAAGATATTCAACATTATAACCATCTGGAATTTCTCCTATTTTTTTAACGGAAAGATTCGGAGTTTTTATCGGGAATATTGGCAGCGGCGTTTTTTTTGCGTCCGTTGATAAATTCTCGTTTTCCAAAGGCTGGACATTTGGACGCGGAGTTTCTGTTTTTTCCGGACCGGGACTAAAAGTGACTGCCGCCTTCTCATTTGTTTTCTGTGTTTGTTTAAATATTTCCTGCCCCAAAAAAATAGCGGCGCCTAAAAAATAAATAAAATATAACATTAAACCGACAATTCCAATAACGGCGATTATTATTCCAATGATTTTAATTTTGGGAAATAAAGCCGCATTTTTACCGGGAAAAAACGGGTCCCGCCTTATTTTTTTCGCGGCTGCGCTCGCTAAATCCTCTGAAATAATTTTAGTTTCTTTATTTTTTTGTAATTTTTTAAATTCTTTTTCAATTGTTTCTTGCACGTCTTCGCGAAATTTATCATCAATTTGCTTTTCTTGTTCAGGCAACGGCGCCGGCGCCTGTTTTTTATCCGCGATTGATTGAATTTTATGCGTATTTCTAATCAATGCGTCAATTTGTTTTTTTAAACCTTTATTGGCATCGTCGACCGGATTGGTCGCTTCTTCTTTAGCTCTAATAAAATATTGCTCTATTTCAAATTTCTGTTTGCCGGATTTTATTAAAAAATCTTTGATTTCTTGTTCCGTTTTTTTCTTTGCCAATTGCTCTTTAATATAGTCTATCAATGCCCGATCTTCAAAAAATTTATTAAGATGGCCGATATCGCCTATGTTTTCATTATCAAAACAGCCGCCGGCGTCTTTTTCCGGTTTTTTCTTAAAATATTTTATTATGGATTGAATAAGCATATTTCAATTTTATCATAAATTTTTTTTTAAAAAAAGAAGCTTATTTTTTTATTAATTTCCGCATAAGATGGTTGCAAAAAAGTCAATTCTATCACAAAAAAACCGCCCCATCTTTCTAAAAGCGGTAGTAGGGCGATTTTAGAAGATTAAAAGCAATATAAAAACAGCCCCGCTATATAACGGAGCTGTTTTTGAACAATATAAATAAGAGTTTTATATTTTAGTATCCCTCAGACATACCCATGCCTCCGCTTGGACCGCAGGTTGAACAGTGGCCAGATTTGTCTTTTTTCTCCGGAATATCGGCGACAACCGCTTCGGTGATTAAAAGCATCATCGCGGCCGAAGTGGCGTTTTCAATCGCCGCCCTCGCTACTTTCGTCGGATCTATAATTCCGGCTTTCACCAAATCTTCATATTTATTTTCAGAGGCATTAAATCCGAAAGATTCTCCGACTTTTTCATTTAAAATTTTATCCAAAACGACGGCTCCCTTCGCTCCGGCATTTTCAGCAATTTGTTTTAAGGGGGCAGAAAGAGATTCCAAAATTATTTTGGCGCCGATAAATTCCGCCATTTCGTCTTTTTTGGAATATTTATTCATCAGATTTTCTATCATAGGAATGCATTTAACTAAAGCCACGCCGCCGCCAGGAACAATTCCTTCTTCAATGGCGGCTTTTGTGGCCGAAACAGCGTCTTCTATCCGATGCTGTTTTTCTTTTTGCTCTAACTCAGTGGCTGCTCCGACTTTTATAACCGCCACTCCTCCAGACAATTTTGCCAAACGCTCCTGCATTTTTTCTTTGTCAAAATCAGAGTCGGTTTTTTCCATCTGCATCCTGATTTGCTGCGTTCTTTTTTCTATATCATTCTTGCTTCCGCCGCCGTCAACGATGGTGGTTTTATCTTTATCGGCAATCACGCGGCGCGCTCTTCCCAGCATATTAACATTGGCATTTTCCAATTTTCTTCCCAATTCTTCGGCGATTAATTCCGCTCCGGTAACGGTCGCGATATCCTGCAGCATTTCTTTTTTCCTGTCGCCGTAGCCAGGAGCTTTTATTGCCAGCGCGTTGAATATCCCCCTGATTTTGTTAACAACCAAAGTTGCTAAAGCTTCGCCATCAACATCGTCGGCGATTATCAATAATTCCTTTTTGCCGGTTTGCACTAATTTTTCAAGCAATGGCAAGAGATCGTTTATTGAAGAAATTTTTCTGTCCGTAATTAAAATATAAGGATCTTCCAAAACCGCTTCCATTCTTTCCGCGCTAGTTACCATATAGGGAGAAATGTATCCCTGATCAAACTGCAAGCCCTCCACGACCTCTTTTGACAATCCGGTGGTTTTTGATTCTTCAACAGTAACAACGCCGTCTTTTCCCACTTCGTCAATTATTTCCGCGATCAATTTGCCGATATTGGCGTCTCTGGCGGAAATAGTCGCCACGTTGGCAATTTCATTTTTGCCGGCTATGGGTTTGGACATTTTTTTAAGATTGGAAATAACCGAGGCTTTAGATTCCTCCATTCCCCGCCTTAATCCAATAGGATCAACGCCGGCAGTAATATTTTTGAGGCCTTCGGCAATCATTATCTGCGCCAAAAGAGTGGCAGTGGTGGTGCCGTCTCCGGCAACATCGTTTGTTTTAGAAGCAACTTCTTTCACTATCTCCGCGCCGATATTTTCTATTTTATCTTCCAATTCAATTTCTTTGGCAATAGTTACGCCATCCAAAGTAATAACCGGCGAGCCATAACCTTTTTCCAACACCACGGCCCTGCCGCGCGGCCCCAAGGTTATTTTCACCGCGTTAGCAAGTTTGTCAACGCCCCTTTTAAGAGCGGTTCTTGCTTTTTCGTCAAAAATAATTTGTTTTGCCATTTTGTCTGCAAGCGAATAGCGAACAGTTGCAAAAATGAGCTATCGCGCTCAAATTTTGCCGCGCCATACGCTTCAAGTTATATAAATTATTTAAAAATTTTAAATTTGTCGCAGTCCGCGCGGGGCGAATAGCCCCACCCCTTATTGGCGAAGCGGACTGCCCGTGAAGATCCCGCAAAATTTGAGCGGGATGACACACTCTTTATTCCAAAATCGCGATAATATCATCTTCTCTTGCGACTAAATATTCTTTTCCGTCAACTTTTATTTCATTGGGTCCGTATTTAGAAAATAGCACGGCGTCTCCTTTTTTAACATTCATCGGAATTATTTTGCCATCATTATTTAATTTACCGGGACCGACCGCAACTACCTTTCCCTTCACGGGTCTTTCTTTTTCCGCAGTATCGGGTAAAACAATGCCGCTTTTGGTTTTTGTTTCTTCCTCTAATGATTCTAAAAAAACGTGGTCTGATAATGGCTTAATTTTCATTATTAATTATTAGTTATTAGTTATTAGTTATTAGTTGATTTACTAAGAACTAAAAGCTAAAAACTAAAAACTATTTAGCACTCTCGACCTTTGATTGCTAATACGAATATTATTTTAACGAAATTAATAATATTGTCAACAGGCAATCAAAAAGATAAATGCTTACACAAATTGATTTCGCAAGCATCATCCCCGCCCTAATTTTACAACACTAAATTTGACGGCGCGCTTCCCGCCAGTTGACGGATTGTAGCAATCCACCTCTGCGCCGCAATAATAAAAAAATGAATTATGCGCTTCTAAATCTTACCGCAAAAAAACGGTAAAATTAGGGCGGGGCGCTAAATTTTGTAACTAAAAATTCGAGATAAAGCATCTCGAATTTTTAGAAAAAATTGGCTGTTGCGGGAGTTGGAATTGCACCAACGATCTTCGGGTTATGAGCCCGACGG
>CAYTHZ010000065.1:0-4709 GCA_964437745.1 uncultured Candidatus Saccharibacteria bacterium | reverse complement strand
AGAAAGAAGAAAGCTGAAAGCATGAAAGTTAAAAAATATTTTTGAGGCATAAAAATTAACAATTTCCAATTTCCAATTTTTAATTTCGAACCAATTTTAAATAAATGAATTTTAAAACAGGTTTCGAATTTCAAAAATTCTGATTTGATTTAAAATTCAAAATTAGAAATTTAAAATTCGGTATGGAAATTTGAAATTAAAAAATATTCAAGTAAATTTGCAGTCGTAGATTTAGTATTATTAAATTATTCTTCCAGCCTTCTTGCAATGCCATCTTCCACTTCCTGGCGCGGCTTGCCGTATTTCAAATGGGAATATTCTTTTAAAACTTCCAATTTTTTGAAATTACCGATATGAGGAGCGAATGTTTTAATATTGAAAGGAACCGACGTCTGGCCGGAAATCATTAATTTTACATAAGCGTTAAAATTATTTATATTAATCAAATCGGCGGCGGTAAAAACCGGTTCAAAATATTTTTTAAGATATTCGGCGTCATCAACTCCAATTCTGAATATTGCCATAGAACCGACATTGCCGAATACGGCGTCTTTTATTTTATTCGGCAGTTGAGCGATAAACTGATGCGCCATTATCAAATCAAGCTTATATTTTCTGGCTTCAGAAAGAATCGTGCCAATGCTTTCCGTCGCGAAATTTTGAAACTCATCAATATAAAGATAAAAATCAGGCCTTTGTTCTTCTTTAACATCAACCCTGGAAAGAGCAGTCATCAAAAGTTTGCCGACCAAAAGCATACCCAAAAAATTAGCGTTAATATCGCCGATTCGGCCCTTGCTCAAATTAATCAACAAGATCTTTTTAGAATCCATTACCTCCCGAAAATTGAAAGCCGAATGAGGCTGGCCGATAATGGGGCGGATAAAATCATTGGCAATAAACGGATTGAATTTAGAAGTGATGTAGGGAGTAATGTTTGCCAACGAAGCTTCGCCGCCGACTTTTTCCGCCTCTTTAAACCAAAAATTGCGCACCACGGGATTTTTGCAAACCGAGAGTTTGTCAGCCCGAAAATCGTCGTCCGTAAAAACCCGGGGCACCTCAATTAAAGTCGGCATCGCTCTTTGGTCTTCTAAAAGCAAAAAAAGGCAGTTTTTCATATATTGTTCAAACATCGGACCCATGGATTCGGGAAGCGCGGCGTAAAGCTTTTGGAAAATTGCCAGAATTTCATTAACAATAAAAGTTTTCTGCTCCGGATATTTAATGTCGTATTCAAGCATATTAAGGCCCAAAGGATATTCGGTGTCAGCCGGATCAAAAATAATGACATCTTTAAATCTATGTTCCGGAATATTGGAAATGATGTTTTCTATAAGCGAGCCGTGCGGATCAATCACCGCCACACCTTCTCCTTTTTCAATATCCTGTCTTGCCATTTCCTGTATTAAAGCAGACTTGCCTGTTCCGGTCTGTCCGATAACATAAAGGTGCCGTCTGCGATCGTCGCGGTCCGTAGCCACCAGCCTTCTTTCCCCTCGATAAACGCTTTCTCCCAAAACCACTCCGCTTTGAGGCAAATTTAAAGGCGGCGGAGCTTCGCGAAATCTTAATCTGGAAACAGCGCCCGATTCCATTGCGGGCAAAGGCAAGTGCCAAATACTCGTCAATTCTTCGGTATTTAAAATCATGCTTTCACCCGCCTGAAAATTCCTGAAAGAATAATTCCAAAAAAATCTTTTCAGGCTCCGGGGAATATAAGATTTGAAGCTGTTTTTCAACGGAGCGGAAAATTGCGCGAAGGCCGAAAATAAATGACCGGCTATTGCTTCGGCCCTTTCTTTGCTGGAGGCGGAAGAAACGATGCGAACATTGACATTGAATAAATTTTCCGAAACTTTTGATTCTAAATTTTTAATTATAACTTCATCTATCGGCTTTGAAGCGGGCGGCGGCGCCTTTGACGATTTCGGCAAAAAAACATCTTTAGCGGTTTCCAAAAAATCATGGACTCCCGTCCCGCGCGCTTCTTTAAGGGATTTGCCCTCTTTCATTTTCTGGCTAAGCCCGGTAATCGTCTTAGAAACATTTTTTGAAGCCGGCAAGCATACCAACTGCAAAGAAGCGCCTTCGCCCATTTCTTCCAAGCGGCTCATGCCGTTAATTATCGTGCTTAAAGGATCGCTTTCCAGCTCCATGAATGTTTTTATCGGCAAAACAAAATCTTCTTTCAATTTCAAAACCATTCCGCTTGCTTGGCCTTCGGGATTAAAAATATTGTAATCGTCCACCCTGTCCACTTTGGCATAAGGATAAAGAGCTTCTATTTGTTTTTCTATAAAATCCACATTTTCTCGCGGAACAGCTATATAAAAATTTATGGTCTTATTCAAATTCGCCACGGCAATTTCAAAAATAATTGGCTTTTTAAAAACGCTAAAAGCGTTAAAAAGCTGCTTGCCGACGGCTATCTGTTCTTTAAGCGGTTTTTGAACATCTGACGGATCAATTAAAGAGGGGGCGCGAATCTGCAAAAGCTGCAGCTTTAAAGACGCAAAGATATTTTTTTTAAAATAATATTTTCTTTGCCAAATTAAAAAAACAATCAAACAAGCCATCAAGGTTGAACCGATGGATAAAGCCAAAAAAGGCGAAACTGATAAAATATTAAATAGATCCATGCCGATTTTGCCCAGAAGAAGCAAGCGCTAACAAATCTAAAATAGTTATAAAATTGACACCCCGCTGGATAAAATAATTTATAATTTACAAAAATAATTTTATCAAATCAACAAAGCAAAAGTCTAATGAAAAATCATTTATATTTTTCCCAATCTGTTTAATTCGTTAAAAAATTTATCAACCAAAGAGTCGTGAAGGGCGTCAATATAGTATGGCGACAATTTCAAGGCTTCTGAAACAGCGTCGGGTATGCTTTTTTCAAAAGCCACGACAACCAATTGGCGCAATTTTTCTTCATACTCTCTTGTTTTAAGCGAAGAATGCTGCTGTCGGGAAGATTTATTTATTGGAGCCGGAAAAGACGCGGCATCCGGCGGAAATATTTTGGACGACGATGATTTTTTTTCCTCAACATCAAACTCCCGCATTCTTTCGCGGATAATATCCCGCAGTATTTCTTTTTTAATATCTTCCTGCGTTTTGCCGGTCTCAACAGCCGCCGAGATATCGGATTCTCTTTCTTTCATCCTTTCTTCAATTATGTTCAATTCATTGCTTTCATCTTGAAATTCAATATTATTTCCGGTTTCCATTTTTAGTTTAAAAAATAGAAAGTAGAAAATAGAATCGTGTTTAATGATTAATAAAAATTAATTTCTATTTTCTATTTACTATTTTCTGCTTACTAAATTTAATTTTACCTCAATTCAGCGCCTTTTTCAATTGCAAATAGGCAAGTTTTGGATTTTTATCGGACCAAATACAAGAACCGGCGGCGGCATAATCCGGACCGGCTTCTTTCACCCACCGCGTTGTTTTAAAGTTTACTCCGCCGTCAACGCCGACTTGAATTTTATCCCAATGCGATTTTATAAAGCTAATTTTAAAAAGCGGATCTCTTTGAAATTTTTGGCCGGCAAAACCAGGGTCAACGGTCATCACCAAAACCGAATCAAGCAATTTTTTTTCAATATTGCCCAAAACCTTAATTGACGTTTCGGGATTTATGGCTATCCCAGCTTCTTTGCCGGCGTTTTTTATTTTTTCTAAAACACCGTTTGGGTTTTGAACCGCCTCGTAATGAAAAATCAATCTTTTCACCGGAACATTCAGCCAGTCGCCTATTTTTTCGTCTGCTTTGGCAATCATCAAGTGAGCCTCAAAATTTACCCTGTATTCTAAATTGGCATTATAACCGATATTTTTTACAATCGCGTCTTTTATCCCGCAAACATCATCCCATGTTTTATTTGGCACAAAAATCCCGTCCATCACGTCTATTTGGACAAAGCGGCAAAAAGAAGCGGCTAAATTTATTTTAGCCGAGAAATCATCGGCGTTTTTGGATATAATTGCGGGAACAACCTCTATAGAATTTAGAATTTAGAATTTAGAATTTAGAATTTTTATCTAAATTACTCACGCTAAACCCTTTTTCTCAAAGCCTCTATCTTTTTCAATCTTCTTTTGTGCCTTTCTTTTCCGCTAAATTTAACATTTAAGAAATTATTTATCATTAAAATCGCCTCTTTTTCGGAAATATAATCAGCGGCCAAACACAAAACATTTATATCGTCGTCATTTCTTGCGGCCTTAATCGCGGCCGGCGACCCCCCAAGACCGGCTCGAATACTTTTAAAGCGGTTGGCGGCAATACAAACCCCGACTCCGGAACCGCACAAAACAATGCCTTTGTTTATTTCGGGATTTTCAGAAACTTTTTTAGCAACCTTAAAAGCAAAATCAGGATAATCGTCTTGCGGCTCAATTTTAAAATTTCCGCAATCTTTGAAGGGAATTTTTTGTTTTTCTAAATATTGCTTTATTGATTTTTTTAATTTAAAGCCGCGGTGGTCGGCGCCAAGATATAACATAAAACCTATATTAAGTAATTATAATTGGGTTAACGAGTTAACGAATTAACGGGTTAATTTTAATTATTTTTTTAAATTTCTAATTTCCAAACTTTTGGAATTTCCAAACAATTTCCAAGTTTTTAATTTCCAATTTCCAAACATTATTACTCATTTGTTTGGAAATTAAAAATTTAGAAATTAAATCTTTGT
>CAYTHZ010000064.1:0-4722 GCA_964437745.1 uncultured Candidatus Saccharibacteria bacterium | reverse complement strand
TTTCGGATATTTTCTTCCCTTTTATTTTTTTTGTTTCTTTTAGGCTTTCTTCTATTGTTTCTTTGAATGTTTGGGTGATTTTTTTTCCGAAATAAGCGAACGCTTTTTCAATGATATCCGGCGATTCCAGGAATGCTTTGATTTTTGATTTCGTGTATTTTTCCGCGTATTCAACGCTGGCGATATCGGTTGGGTCGGCCATAGCCAAATAAACAACACCGCTTGGGTCTTTGTCAAAAGCGATTAATTTTTTGAAGCGGCAAAACGACTCCGGCAATAAATTGATTATTTCTGGATTAAGCTGGCGGGATTTTAAGCGGGCGATGGGAACGTCAAAATATTTAGAAATAATTTCGTTGTAAAAATCGCGCGTTATCAGATTATCGGATATCAGCAGATCAACAATGTCTTGATTTTTTCTGGCGCCGATTTCTTCTATTTCTCTAAATTTGTCTTCCGACAGAAGTTTTTCTTGGTCTACAATAATTTTTTTTAGTTGAAAAGTGGGAATTAGCGGCAATATAGTTTGCTGCCAATAACTGGCGATTTGTGATTTTTAAAAAATTAAATTGCCAGTTTTGGACAGCCGGCTGTTATTTAAATAACATTATTATTATACCACCAATAGCCAAAGGCAGCCAGATATAATAAAAAGATAAGCGATATTGGCCAGCTTCGCTCGTTTCTCCGGAAACCATATTTGCCCGATTATAAGAAAATTTTATTTTTTTTATTATTATTGGATTGACAATAAGATGTCCGATTATGCCGAAAAGAAAAACTATGGAAAAATACAGCAAAGACCAGGGCCAGCCTAAAGCCAGCGTTCCGAAGGCGGCAAAATAATATTCTTCTTTGTAAAAAAATCTTTCCTGATATTTTTGATTAAGAGTTTTAATAAAGAGAAAAATTATCAGCGCAACAAAAAATGCCAGAACGGTTTTAAGCCAAAAATTTGTCCAAGCGTATTGCAGGAAATAACTAATTGGCTGGTATGGAGGCTTGAAATATGGCCAAAATCTTTGGTGTTGAAGGGCGGTTGAAATAACGGCTTTAATGATTTTAATAGCGACGACGGAAATTACCGCTATTTTTCCGAAAAGAATAAGTTTTTTATCGCGGCTGTTGCTGTCGGCCGATAAATCATCGGAAAGAAAAGCCGATTTCGGGAAAATTTTTAAAATTCGCCTCCAAGCCGAATTTGGGCTATAATCGGCGAATTTCTCCAAAATTTTCTGCCGAAAAATCGGGGTCTGGAGAAAATACCAGACCCCGATTAAAAGATATAAAACGTATTCTGATTTCAACAACAGCCAGTTTTCCATTTGTGGAGAATAATTAAGAAGCCATTAAGGGCTTATATTGTTCTATAAAATCCGTTGGTGGTTGTGCCCATCAAAGTAGTTGTATTTCCGGTTTCATAGATGGAGCCTGCGTTACCGCCATCGGTATTTTCTTTGTCAGCGCCTCCGCCGAGCCTATAGAAATCGCTTTCCATTCTAGCGTTGATTTCGTAAACCAAAGGAGTATCTAAAGCTCTGTAGGCATAATAAAGGTGTTCGGTGGTATTGCTAGTATTTATCGGATCAGTCGGGAGCCCGCCTATGGGCGAACCGCCGGTTATTGCCGTGAAATTAATAGGTATCCAACCCAAGCCGTTTATTACTTGATAGGTGCTGCTGGCGTAATTTGTATTGGCGGCAACGGCACCGCTTGAAGCAATTGTAAGATATATATTTCCATTTCCGCGAATGGTCGGAGTTGTTATTTCCGTAAGAAATAATCCGATTGCCGATTGCATAGTGGACACATCGGATAGTCTTTGGCTGTCTCGGGCGCGCTTTAAAAGCTGGGACGGATTGATAACTAAAACCGTTACCGCGGATAAAATCGCCAGAATGCCGATAACGATTAACAACTCCAATAAAGTAAAACCTTTTTTATTCATATTTTTTTCCATAATTCATATAATTTATGATTTATGGATATTGTTTTTTACGACCTATAAATATTATATGTTTTTCATGTCCCATGTTTCATGTTTCATGTCTCATGTTTCATGTCTCATGTTTCATGTCTCATGTTTCATGTCTCATGTCTCATGTTTCATGCGTATTTTTTACGACCTAATTTATATATTATTGGATTGGCGTTTGATTGCTTAAAAATTTTTTTATTTTTTCAACCAAATCTTCTATGGAAATGCGGGCTTTTACGAAGTATTCAATGGCGCCGAGTTCTTTGCCCTTGCTTACGTCTTCGCTTTGGCCAAGGTTGGATACGATAATAATGGGGGCTTTATTAATGGCGGGGTTTTTGTTGATTTCCTGCATTACTTCAAAGCCGTTTTTTTTCGGAAGAATTATGTCTAAAATAATAATATCCGGTTTTTGTTTTTTGAGAATTTGGATAGCTTCGTCTCCGTCGCGAGCGTTGATTACTTTAAAACCGGCCTCTATAAATTTAGTTTTTAAGAGGCTTGATAGAAACAAATCGTCTTCTACGAGGAATATCGTTTTTTCCATAATTTTTTATTATCCGTGAATTCAAAATTCTTAAAACACAACCGCAATCATATATTTTTTTATTATATCAAATAATTGCAATATTTTATATAGTATTCGGCTGTGGATAAGTTTCATTCGCGAAATTGGAGCGGGATTTCTTTTTAGTGCGATTTATTAACGATTTTATGATATAATAATTAATAAATAAAAGGGTTGAAGAATTGCTTCAACCAACAGAGGGGCTTTTTTGCAAGACAGCGTTGCTGCAAGAAGCTTATTAAATGTTTAAACGTTTTTTTCACGAATCCAAAGGAATGACTCTGGTGGAAACATTGGCTGTGGCGGGCATTTTAATGATGATATTTGCGGCAGCCGCAATGAATATTTATTCTTACCGCCAGATAAAAGAGCTTGACGCCGTGACGAATAATTTGTTTGTTGTGATTAATTTGGCGCGCCAAAAAGCTGTTGCGTCGGAAGAAAATTCAAGCTGGGGGGTGCGTTTGGAAAATTTGGCGTCAGGCAATCATTTTTATTCATTATTTGCCAGCTCCACTTATTCTGTTGGCGCCGAACGTCAGCGATATTTTATTTCTAACCGCGTTAAATTTAGCAATCCGGGCTCGGGACAGTCAAGGGATTTTATTTTTGAAAGAAGCGTCGGCAGACCAATTGCGGGCAATGCCACTTCGGCAACGCTTTATCTTGTTTATTCGCCGGCTAACACGAAAACCATTACGGTAAATAATTTAGGAAAGGCGGAGGTTCAATAAATTAATATAATGGCAATAATTTTGAATTTTGAACACAGAATGGAAATTAAAAATTTTCAATTTCCAATTATTCAATTTCCAAACAAAGATTTAATTTCCAAATGTTTAATTTCCAAACAAATGAGCAATAGTGTTTGAAAATTGAAAATTAAAAACTTGGAAATTGTTTGGAAATTCCAAAAGTTTGGAAATTGAAAATTATTCAACAAATTATTGATATGATAAATCTCTATCTTGCTGATTGGCAAAACGCAAAACCACGCGAAAATTTATTTCGGAAAGCGAAACGCGGGTTAAGGGTTTGTATTTTTGAGATATGTTTAAATAATTAATAAATGGAAATAAAAGAAATTATTAAAAAATCCGGTTTTGCCAATCGTTTTTACGCGCTATTTTTGGATTTTATCGGCAAATTTTACAACCGCGACCAATGGCTTATTTTTTATTTTTGCGAATCGGATTTAAGGATTTCCGGCGCGAAAATATCGGATGGGGTGATTTATGTCAACGAGCTTAAAATAATAAGATTGCCGGAAGATGTTTATAATTTCCGCGCCGCCAAAATTTTAGACATCAAGAAACTTATATCTTTATTTCAGGAAGAGAAAAAAAAGACCGGCAAAAAAATATCGGCGCGAAAATCAATTCTCATTTTGCCCCAAGAGTGTTTTGTGTCTAAAATAATTCCGGTAAGCAAATCCAATGCGCAAGCGGATCCGGGAGAATATATTAAAGAAGTCGCAGGTAATCAATTCGGCGGCATAATTTCATGGAAAAAAATTAATATGTTGGACGCAAAAGATTCCGACCACGATGATTTTTTGGCTGAAATCCAGGAGGAAGAATCGGCAAAATATTTTTATCGGTCTATTTTGAAAGGTTTTAAATCCGCGCCGAGATTTTTTGTAAGCGAAGCCGAAGCTATTGTCAACTGCTTGTTTCCGGACGGCGCGTCTTTTGACGCCAACTTAATTGTCAAAGCCGATGAAAAGAGGATTCTTTTCTTGGTTTTTGCGGGCTGCGCCGTTCAATTTTCCTTGGTTGATTTTATGGGAATTTCGGATTTTGAAAAAAATGAAAAAGCGATGAAAAATTTTATTGAAAAGTCTAAAGGCGTAATTGATTTTTATAAAAATCAGGTTTTTCACGAACACGGGGCGTCGCCTTTTGTTAATAAAATTATTCTTCTGGGCGGCTCTAAAATGAAAAATGGTTTAATGGACAGATTTGCTTTAGCTGTTAAATTAAAAATTGATTTAGTTGACGCAACATCTTTTTTTGGCGGCGGAAAAAATGAACAAAAGATAGAATTTCCGAAAGAATTTGATTATGAACAAAAAGCAAGATCAATTCCTGTTTTGGGGGCGATCAGGGGATTGGCTGCGGCGGATTAATAGTTTGCGAGTTTGTGGTTGTCGCGATAGAGGCGAAGCCCCGCATAT
>CAYTHZ010000063.1:0-4849 GCA_964437745.1 uncultured Candidatus Saccharibacteria bacterium | reverse complement strand
AGAAGGAAAGGCTTTAAGGTTGATCGGCAAGGTTGCCTTGGGCGCGGAAAAATTTGTAAAATGGGAAAAGCGCGCCAAAACCAAATTGCTTTTGAATAAATTAAAAATTCAAGGATTTTATATTATTGGTTTAGAGCGGGACAAAGAAGCGGTTTCTGTTTTTGATTTTGATTATAAAAAGAAAAAGAAGATTGCTTTAATTGTCGGCAGCGAAACCGGTGGAATTCCGCCGGGAATTTTAGCTTGCTGCGATTCGGTGGTTGATATTCCAATGATGGGAAAAAAAGAATCGCTTAATGTGGCAGTTGCTTTTGGAATAGCGGCGTACGCGTTATCCAAGAATAGATTTTTAAAAAAACAATGCTTTTAGCCGGAGCGAAAATTCCAAAATCGGATTTATTCTTTTATTTTTTTCTTGCTTTTGCGATCGGTATCTTTTCGGGTTCGTCAAATAACTGGCTGTTTTTTCTTTTAATAATTCCTCTGCTTTATTTTTTTGCCAAAAGAAGCAATTTTAAAAAATCATTCCTACTCGTTATTTTTATTGTATTATCCGCGGCAACCGGAGTTTTTTATTGCCGTTTTTATATTTCTAGTCAAAACGGCAATTCTAGCATGCTTTATAGCGGCGCGATAATAAAAAATATAGCTTTTATTTATGATGACACAGCGGATAAAAATTCCATTATTGAAATAAAAGCCCGAATCCAAGATAGCGGAGAAAAAATTCTAATTGTGTCTAAAAAATCCGCTTTGTCTTTAAAGTATGGAGATAAAATAATGATAGAGGGCAAGATATCGGTTCCTAAAATAATCGGAGATTTTGATTACGGAGAATATTTGGCTAAAGAGGGCATTTTTTTTGTTGCATATTATCCAAAAATAGAAATTTTAGAATCCGGAGGCGGGAATGCCGTAAAAAGACGGCTTTTTGATTTTAAAAACAAATTCGGCGGCAATTTATCAATGATTTATCCGGAACCCGCCGCTTCTTTTGCCAACGGACTGCTTTTTGGCAATAAAATAAGCTTTCCGTCGGATTTTAAAGAAAAATTAAAATTAACGGGCACAAGCCACATAATGGCTGTTTCCGGATACAATATAACCATTATATCCAAATATTTGATGTTTATTTTAGTTTCTTTGGGGATTATTCGACCGAAAGCTTTTTGGATGGCTGTTTTGGGGATATTGTTTTTTGTTGTTTTAACCGGGGCTTCGGCTTCCGTGGTTAGGGCCGGAATAATGGGAATTTTATTCCTTCTGGCAAGATATTCGGGCCAGCTTTACGGCGCTTTAAACTCTCTTTTTGCGGCGGCATTTGTTATGGTTATCTTGAATCCTTTGATATTATATTTTGACGTTGCTTTCGGGCTTTCTTTTTTAGCCACAATGGGATTGATTTTTTTATTGCCTTATTTTGAAAATAAATTCGGTGTTAATAAAGAAGGAATTTCCGTCTTGAAAAAAGAATTTTTAAGCATTATTGCCGCGACCTTATCTGCCCAAATAATGGTTTTAGGATTTTTGATTTATAAATTCAAAACCGTTTCCTTGCTGTCGCTTTTAAGCAATATTTTGATTTTACCCGCAATCCCTTTTTCAATGTTTGTGGGGTTTATAGCCGGCATTTTAGGATTTATCTCGGTTTCTTTATCCGAGGTTTTTTCCTGGCTGTCGGTTTTTTCCTTGCAGTATAGTATTTTTATTATTGACAAGCTAAGTCGTGTTCCTTTTGCGTCTTTGGAAATTCATAATTTTTCCTGGATATTTTTGATTATTTATTACTTGGTTATTGCTGTTTTTACTTATAAAGCAAATAAAGAACGCGCGATGTAAATATTTTAGTATTTAGTATTTGTATTTAAAGATATATGTTGAAATACGCCTTGTTTATTTTATTAATAATGAATTTTTCGGTGTGGTTTTTAGTGGCGGATTATTTAACAGTTTCCGGCTCGGAAATAATTTTTTTAAATGTCGGACAAGGCGATGCCGCCCTTTTGCGTCTGGGTCGGGTAAATATTTTAATTGATGCCGGCCCCTCTAAATCCGTTATTTATCAGGTGGATAAAATTTTTCCGTTTTACAAGCCTCGCTTTGATTTGCTGATTTCTACGCATCCTCATTTGGACCACGCGGGCGGCTTCTTCGAAGTTATTTTAAGATATAAAATTGGTAAGTTTATTTATAACGGAATGGTTCATAATGACAGAAATTTTGCTTTAGCTTTTAAAAATTTGCTGGAATCGGGCGGTATCAATGCCATTTCGCTGAAAGCCAAAGATAGAATATTGTACGGAAACAAGAAATTGGTTTTTTTATGGCCGCAAAAGCCGGGATTTTCAAGAAATGACTTGAATGATAATTCTTTGATTTTTCAATTTTATCAAAACGGCAAGCCGGTGGCTGTTTTTATGGCAGACGCAAGTTCTTTGGTGGAAAATGAATTGATAAAAATATACGGGAATAATTTAAAAACCCCGATTATAAAAATCGGGCATCATGGTTCAAAAAAATCCACATCTGATGATTTTTTAGAGGCGGTTGATCCTAAAATAGCCGTAATATCGGTTGGTAAAAATAATTACGGCCATCCCGGCGCAGAAGTTGTCGGAAGGATAAAAAGGAAAGAAATTGAGTTGTTGAGAACCGATATTGATGGTTCAGTTAGGATAAAAATTTAGGGCATTGATGGAGACCAGTTTTTAACATAGATTATCATTTTGAATTGGATTTTTCTTTCTATCTCCGTCAGGTTGGCGATAGGTAAATCTATTTTTTCAAAATGATGGCTTTTTGAAAGTACGTCTTTAAATTTTGAAATCATTTCTTGGTTGGGCGCCGTTCCGGTAATTGAAAGCGGTTTATCGGCGGATTCAATGTTGGCGTTCAAAATACTTATGGAAAATTTGGCGGCAATTTGACTCAATATTTTAAGAACCGTTGCGGGATTAGTCGTTGATTCTTGGGCTTTAATCGTTATTTTTATGGCAGTGTTTGTTTTTTTAATTTTTTGCGACAGGTTTACGGCTGTGGCGATTTTTTCCCCTTCACTTTTTTTGAGATTAAGATATTCGCTGCCGTTGATTTTTATTTGTTCACGTTTAATTAAAAAATAATCTGTCGATAAATAAATTATTATAAAAAATATTATTGTAAAATTTATTATTTTGCTCCAAAAATTTATTAACGATTCTGTCTGCGCAATCTTATATTTTTCTTCTATCTTAACGGTGGCCAGCGTTATTTCCGAATCTTTTAGGCGAGGAATTTTGCCGCGCAGCGCCGCGCCCAAGGCGATGATGTAGTCGCCTTTTTTAATCGGCGCGATAATTTTATTGGGTATTGCGTGTTTTAATATTTCCGATATGCCGATAAGAAATTTAATATCAATTTTTTCGCCGGAAAGAATTATGTTTAAGGGAGCCTGGTCTAAGGCGGCATTGTTGTTTGAGTTTAATGTCGGGGCCAAAAATCGCGACGAATAATAATTGATTGTTTTTTGTATTTCAGATTTTAATATTTTTGCGATATTGGCGACATTTAAGTCTAATTTTTCTTCGTCTTTCCATTCATAAAAATAATTAAAAATTAATTGGCGATTCTGTCCGACAACGATATCAATTCCGTTTTGGCTGATATGCGCTAAAAGATGGGGTTCTTTGGCGGCGGGCGGGTAATATGTGGTTATGGCTCTTAATAAAGAAAGTTCGGAGAATTCAATGGCAGCCGCCATAAATCCGCATTTTTTCAGCAATTCGTCTAAAAAGGCAATAATGTTTTTTTCCGCGAAGGCGCAGATAATGTTAATTTTTTTGGCGTTTTTTGGAGAAAATTCTTTCCAGTCATAACATGAAGATTCCAGAGGAATTGGCGATGCCAATTTGAGATTTAAAGCAATCGCTTCTTTCAACTCTTTGTCTTTTAGCTGCGGCAGTTCAAGATTTGAGGCATAGATCGCCGATCCGGGAATGCTGACAATTAATTCAATTAATTCATTTTTAGGAAATTTTATGAATTTTTTTATGCGGCTGTTTAATTCTTTGAGCGCCGCTTCAAAATTCCCGGCATTTTTTATTTTTCCTCCGGAAATTGTTTCAGGGGGAAGATTTAAAGATATGGCGGTTAAAATCCGATTATTTTCCGCAAGCAAAATATAGCGTAAATAATTATCGCTTATTTCTAATCCGCCTATTTTGGATTTCGGCAATAAATATTGTAATAAATTAAAATTGTTTATTGATGTTTGCGAAGCGCAAATTTTGCAAACTTTGCATATTCGCGAAATTAGCGCGGCGTAAAGATTTTTTAAATTTCATTCCACGATTCTATTGTTGTTTTCAAATCAAGCGAATCAATATTGACAACCGCCTCAATTGTTTTGGTGATTAAGCCGGAGTTTCCGGCGGATGTTATTTTTGTTTTTCCGACTTGGGGGCTGTCTTTAATTATTGATATGGCGGCCGTTGCTCCTGGGGCCGCCGATAAATTATAAGATTCATTTAAATTTTTGTTTCTAGTCAGTCTTAAAACGGCGTCATTAATGCCAGCATTAGCCGCGTAGATGGCGGAATTGCTAAGGCGCGTTAATTGGATGGAAGTGTTTATGTAATAGGATGAGAATCCTATAATTATGCCGACTTCTACGAGAACTGCGGTTACGGTAAGTATTGCGGGCAAAGTGGCAACCCCCGCTTTATTTCGGAAAATGGAAAACAAAATGAACATCTTGTTTTTAATTTTATTCAAAAGAAATTGAAACATAATTAGAGCCTATTATTAATTCGCTATTGGGTTAACGAGTTTATGAAATAAGTTAACGGGTTAATTTTAACTATTTTTTAAT
>CAYTHZ010000062.1:0-4935 GCA_964437745.1 uncultured Candidatus Saccharibacteria bacterium | reverse complement strand
CAAGAGGTCCAAAAAAAATTGCAGGATTCTGCCGGCGATTTAGGAGCGGCCGGATTTGATAATTTATACGGCTGGGGGTTGGTTAACGCTTTTATGGCCGCGCAATAGTTTTTAATGTTTGTTTATGGAAGAAATTCGCCATAAAAATAAGTCAGAAACAATAAATGAAAAATTGCCGACTTGGGATTTATCGGATTTATATTCGGGCATAGACGATCCTCAAATAGAATCTGTTATCAAAGAATTGCTGGAAAAAGCCGATAATTTTGACAAAAAATACCGAGGCCGGATAAATACTCCCGGCTTAACTCCGGAATTTTTGCTTTCTGCCATTAAAGAATACGAACTGATTATGCAGGAATCGGCAAAACCCGGGGCATACGCTGGTTTGATATTTTCGGCTGACAGCAAAAATCCCAAGCACGGAGCTTTTTTGCAAAAAATAGAATCGCAAATTCTTGAAATCGGGCAAAAATTATTATTTTTTGGTTTGGAATTGAGCAATCTTGACGAAACTATTTTAAGGCAAATGGCTGAAAATCCGCTTTTAAAAAATTATAAGCATTACCTTTATGAAAATTTATCATGGAAACCCCATCGGTTAAGTGAAGCCGAAGAAAAAATTTTAAACGATAAAGATTTGAGCGGCAGATCGGCGTTTGAGAGATTGTTTGAAGAAGAAATGGCGTCTTCAAAATTTTCCATTGAAATCGGCGGCGAAACTAAGCAATTATCGCAACCGGAAATTTTACATCTTTTATACAGTCCCAACCGTTCTTTGAGGCAAAAAGCGGCGGAATCTTTTACCTTGGGGTTGAAAGAAAATTTAAGAAGATTAACTTTTATATTTAATACCCTTGTCTATGATAAAAGCATAAATGATAAATACGCGAAATTTTCTACGCCCGAGGCAAATAGGCATTTATCAAATGAAATTGACCAAAAAACAATAGATGTTTTAAACGGGGCGGTGACGGATAATTATGGAATTGCGCGTGATTTTTACGATTTTAAAAAAGAGACGCTGAATTTAGACATTCTTTATGATTATGACAGGTATGCTCCGATAAGCCAATCGGAAAAACGCGTGCCGTTTAAAAAGGCAAAGCAAATAGTTTTGAAGTCTTTTGGTGAATTTTCGCCGCGATTTTTTGGGATTGCCAAGGAATTTTTTGATAAAAAATGGATTGATGCGGCTTTAAAAGACGGAAAAAACGGCGGGGCGTTCTGTTTTCCGATATCGCCCGACGCTCATCCTTACGCGCTGCTTAATTATAAAAGCGGAATAAAAGACGTGAAAACTTTGGCGCATGAATTGGGCCATGCCATACACGGCCGTTTGTCCCAAGAGCAAACGTATTTAAATTACGGACATACCTTGACTTTGGCGGAAACCGCCAGCATTTTCAGCGAAATGCTGGTGTTTGATAAATTGAAAAACTCTCTTGCGGATAATAAGGAAAAATTCGCCCTTTATGTTTCAACAATTGAAGAAATGTTTGCCGCCGCTTTCAGGCAAATCTCAATGTATCGTTTTGAAAAAGAATTGCATTTTAACCGCCGCGAAAAAGGAGAATTATTGCCGGAAGAAATAAATACTATGTGGCGCAAAACCCAAAAAGAAATGTTTGGCGATTCAGTAAAATTAACGGAAAATTACGACATCTGGTGGAGTTATATTCCTCATTTTGTCAGAAGCCCGTTTTATGTTTACGCTTACGCTTTCGGCCAGCTGTTGACTTTATCGCTTTACGCTAAATATAAAAACGGAGAATCGGGCTTTGAAGAAAAATTTATTAATTTGCTGAAATCCGGACAGTCCAAATCTCCGCAGGAATTGCTTGCGCCGCTCGGAATCAATCTGGAAGACAAAAATTTCTGGCAGGAGGGGATAAATATTATTAAAAAGATGGTTTCTGAAGCTAAAGATATTTATAGATCTTTTGCAAAATAAAGGTCTTCAATCTGCGTCTTGTAACTTTCGCGACCAAAGGAGGCGTGAAGTTGGTGAAGCTCTGGACCGACCCCCAAAATTTGGACAACTGCCATAGAGTGGATTTAAGAGCTATTGTTTGATAGAATATAGATATATGAAAAAAAGAACATTCTCCGGCCAATTAAAGACCAGACTGGTTCTGGAATATCTAAAAAGGCCTCAAATTAAAAACCGACATTTTCAAGGAAAACGTCATTTATCCCATTTTTTTGGATAATCCGAAGCAAAAACCGGAAAATATTTGGAAATCAAGGAAGAAACCGGATTAATCAAATTGGATTTTCCCTATTATGACGGATAGCGGCGGTTGTATTCTTCTTTGGGTTATCTTCTGCCGGAGGAATTCAAAATCCAAACAGTCGAAAATATATTAACAATAATCTATCAAACAACTAGCTCCCGATTTATCCGCCAGAGACGGAATTATTCGCTCTGTAAATTAACCAAAAGTTTTTGGAAAGCGGGGGTCAGCGCAGTTGTTGATTTAATTTAAATGCCGAAATTTAAAAAAAAGGAAAAAAAATCGTTGATTAATAGTTTGGATCCTTGCTGTTTTTGGGTACGAGACGGGAAAATTTTACGCAATTTGAAAGATTTGGAATGGGCGCTAAGGGAAATAAGCGAGGAAACCTTTAATCATCATGTCGGCGAAAATAGGAATGATTTTGCCAAGTGGACGGTCGAAGTGCTTTTGGATTTAGATTTATCGCAGGCGATGCAAAAAGCGAAAAATAGGAAAGAAATGGTTAAATTGGTTCAGGCGGCATTGAAAAATTACGAAGAATTCTTGAATAGTTAGAAGTAATCGGATAAAATGAGATGGTTATAAAACTGTTTCGCGGCGAAATTTAGATTTTTTCATTCAGGACGAAGAAGGCAAGCAAAATGATTTGAGCCGTAATATAATTACGGCGAAAATCATTTTGCGCAGTCCTGACAAAGTCCTGGCTGAAAATGGCAAATTGCAGCAGAAACAGTTTTGTAACCATCTCAATATAAAGATGGAGCAAATTCCCAAGGCGGATTATTTATTTGAAATTTCGTGGGAGGTCTGCAACAAAGTTGGAGGCATTTTTACCGTGATCGCTTCAAAGGCCAGCCAAGCCGTAAAAAATTATTCAGAAAATTATTATTTAATCGGCCCTTATTTTTCCAACAATGACGCCGGGGAATTTAATCCTGCTTATAAAATTCAGGCCGGTTTTGACACAGAAAGCCATCTTAAAGGCCAATTTGAGCCGGAAATTCCTCCTGAAAATTTTAAAAAAGTTTTTGATGATTTTAAAAAACAAGGCGTTGAATGCCATTTTGGAACATGGCTGATTAAGGGAAAACCCAAGGTTATTTTAATTGATTTTGGCGCTTTTTGGCCGAAGCTAAACGACATTAAAAAAGAGCTTTGGGAAAAGTATCAAATTGATTCTTTGCGGTCCGAACATGATTTTAATGAAGTGGTTTTGTGGAGCTGGCTTTCCGGAATGGTTGTTGAAAAACTATCCGATTCTTTGTTGGGGAAAAAAATCGTTGTTCAAGTTCACGAATGGATTTCCGGCGCGGCTTTGCTTTATCTTAAAAAAGCGGGCTCTAAAGTTGGCGCTGTTTTTACCACGCATGCCACTGTATTGGGCAGAACTCTTTCTTCGGCGAATAAAGATTTATATTTTTTGTTTGATAAAATAAACGCCGACCAAGAAGCTTACAATTATAATATCGCGGCAAAGCATCAAATGGAAAAACAATCGGCTCTGTCTTGCGACATATTTACCGCGGTAAGCCGGATTACTTCTATGGAGGCGGAAAAATTTTTGGGCCGCAAACCGGATGTTATTTTGCCCAATGGCTTAGAGATAGACAAATTTCCGGATTTGGAAGAAGTTTTTTTAAGGCATAAAATTTATGAAAATCGCATGCAAGAATTTTTAATGTTTTATTTTTTTCCGTATTACCGGTTTAATGTAAATAATGTTCTTTTTTACTTCACTGTTGGCCGCTACGAATTCCATAACAAGGGAACCGATATATTCATTAAAGCGCTGGGACAGCTGAATAAAAATTTAAAAAGCGAAAAAAGCGAAAAAACTGTCGTAGCGTTTATCTGGCTGCCCGCTGCCGTAAAAGGAATAAGAAAAGACGTATTGCAATCAAAAGAAAATTATAAAGATATTGTTGATTATTTAAACGATTTCAAAGGAGATGTGGATGAAAACTTGGTTTATTTTATTTTGTCAGGGAAAGAAATTAAAAAATCGGAATTATTCGGCGACGAATTTTTAGATGAAATAAAAAAGAAAGTTTTAAAATTAAAGCGAAGCGGCTTGCCTCCTTTATCTACTCATGAACTTGTTGATTCCAACGATATTATTTTGCGGACATTAAAAGAAGAGGGCCTGGGCAATAAAGAAGAAGATAGAGTTAAAATTGTTTTTTATCCCGCTTATTTAACCGGCGACGACGGCCTTTTAAACCTTGATTATTATGAAACCATTATGGCGTCGCATTTAGGGGTGTTTGCTTCATTTTACGAACCATGGGGCTATACGCCGCTTGAATCCGCGGCTTTAGGGGTGTGTTCGGTAACCAGCGATCTGTCCGGTTTTGGACAATATTTTAAAAATACGCAAAAAGACAGAAAAAGTCCCGGCGTATACATATTGGAAAGATTCGGTAAAAATGACGAAGAAGCGTCAAAATCACTTTTAAAAATTTTGCATGATTTTTACAAATTATCAGCTGCCGAGGCGGTAGAAAGCAGGATTAATGCCCGCAAGATGGCAGCTAATGCCGACTGGAAAAATTTTTTTGAATATTATATAGAGGCGCACAATAAGGCGGTTAAGTTATAAAGTTGAAAGTTATAAAGTTGAAAGTAAGGTTAAAAGTTATAAAGTTAAAAGTGAAAACTTTACAAACTTTATAACTTTATAACTTTATAAACTTTA
>CAYTHZ010000061.1:0-5233 GCA_964437745.1 uncultured Candidatus Saccharibacteria bacterium | reverse complement strand
AAATTAAATTATTATTAATAGTTGCGGAAATGCTTTTAAGTAAGATAAAATATTAAGATAAACATTAAAAACAATTTAAAGTTTAAATAATTATTATTTTAAAAATAAAAGCATTTCCTATCTCTAACGGGATGAATTTAACCAAAAATCAAAAAATTATTATTGCTGTTGTCGCCGCTTTAATTTTAGCGAGTATTTTTATTATAATATTAGGAACAAAACCAAGTAAACCAAATATTAAGCAGGTTAAATTAACCATGTGGGGCATAGAGCCGTTTGACGCTTACAGAGATTTAATAACGGATTACAGGCGAGTTTCTCCTTTTGTGGAAATCAACTATGTTTATATCCAGAAAAAAGTTGATAATTACGAAAAAGAATTGGTAGATGCTTTGGCTTCCGGAAAGGGCCCTGATATTTTTATGGCGCATAATACTTGGCTGCCTAAACATCAGAATAAATTATTCCCGCTTCCGGATTCCAAATTGCCTTTTAACAGTTTTCAATCTATTTTTCCGGAAATCGTAGAGGCTGATTTTTCAAGAGATTTAAAAATATACGCTTTGCCTTTATCTATTGATACTTTGGCTCTTTATTACAATAAAGACCATTTTAACGCAGCGGGCATTGTGTTTCCGCCTTTGACATGGAGCGAATTTGAAGATGATGTGCGAAAGCTTGTTAGGTTTAATAATCTCGGCCAAATTGAAGTTTCGGGGGCGGCTTTGGGAACCAGTAAAAATGTTGACCGCTTCAGCGATATTTTGTCGCTTTTAATGATGCAATACGGGACCAGGCTTTTTGATCCGGCCAATAATACGGTTTTATTTAATAGGGCATTAAGCGGACAACTGGACAATCGCTCTGTCGGAGAAAGGGCTTTGGAATTTTATACTAAATTCAGCCGTCCGGGCAGCCCTTATTATAATTGGAATGAAGAAGCGCATTATTCCATTGATGCTTTTTCCGAAGGCAGGGCGGATATGATGTTAAATTATAGTTATCAAATCCCCGTTATTAAAAGCAAGTTTCCTTATTTAAATTTCGGAATAAGCTTTGCTCCTCAGGTGTTGGCGGATTGGCCCGCGCACTACGCCAATTATTGGGGGTGGGGAGTTTCGTCTTCTTCAAAAAATTCGGATGAAGCGTGGAAATTTATTCTTTATCTTGCAACCAACAATCAGGCGGCCGAAAAATATTTTGCTTTGAATAAAAAACCGCCGGCATCAAGAAAGCTTATTGAAAAATACAAAGACGATCCGGTTTTCGGAATTTTTTGCAGGCAGGCTTTGCTTGCCAAGAGCTGGCATCAGGTGGATAATTTGGCTATTGAAAATATTTTTGATAATATGGTAAAATCAGTATTAGGAGGAAACGACACTATTCAAGGCGCGGTTAATAAAGCCGCGGGCCAAATTGAACTTTTGGCAAGGAGCAGGAGATAAAAGATTTTTGCGTTTTTTCCGATTGGTATTCTGCGGCCATTATGGATTTTAAATATAGAAATCGACAAAAAATGAACAGTTAAAAAATAACCGCCAATTATAGAATTATAGATATGGAGAGATTAATTAATACGCTATTAACACAAGTAATCAATCCTTTGCCGGACAAAGATTTAACCTCTTTGGTTTTGCGCATTGCTAATTATGTCGCTTTGGCGGCAGTTCCGATATGCACCATTATGGTTTTAGTGGCGGCTTTTCAAATGCTGACATCTGCTGGCGATCCGGAAAAAATCAAAAAATCAAAACAAACATTGGTTTGGGCATTAGTAGGTTTTGGGATTGCTCTTTTAGCGGTTGGCATTCCTTATTTGGTTAAAGAAGTTTTGGGCGTAAAGACTCCTTAATTGATTTTTTAAACCAAGGCTATATAAACCAAGGCTATATATAATAGTGCGGGTAAAAAATCACTGAGTATCGGAAGAATGCGATATTATTTGAAGCGCGATTAATAAAACTGCAGGTTAGCTTGGAATTAAGCGCTTGGCGGAAGAGGGGGTAAAAAATTATTGCCCCGCGCTTCTATCAGCGCTTTAGTTTATTAAAAAATTAAAATAAAAATACTAAGAACACCGATCATTGATAGATTAAATTAAGTATGATAGAATTTAACAAGCTTTTAGCAATTATAATAAAACCCCCAACTCAACATAGGGATTTAACTTCTTTGGTTTTGCACATCATTGATTATGTTTATACATTGTTGCTTTATTTATGCACCATTATGGTTTTAGTGGCGGCTTTTCAAATGCTGACATCTGCTGGCGATCCGGAAAAAATCAAAAAATCAAAACGAATATTGTTTTGGACATTAGTGGTTTTGGGAATCGCCTTTTTATCCAAGGGAATTCCTTATTTAATTAAAGAATTATTGGAGGCTAAAAACCCTTAAATTATAAATTTTTTAAAAAACAAGGTCGTAATTGTAATAAAAAATCAAATTAAAAATTAAGTCGAAAAATATTAAATTAATCAAAATAACGCCGATACGCAAATGATCGCGAATTTATGCTAACTTATTGATACTGTCAATATTAAGCATGTTTAATTCGCATTATTAATAGCGTATCGGTGTCGCGTATAATGAAAAAAGTATTTGCCTTATTATCTATCGCCTTACTAGCTTTTCCGATGCTGGCAATGGCTAATGTAGTTTCTCCTCCGGCAGATCCGCTTAACATCGCAAAAGTTGTCAATATATTGAAAACTTTTGTTAATTGGTTTTTCACAATTTTAATTATCTTGGCGGTTGTTTTTATATTCGTGGCCGCCTTCTATTACTTGACTGCTGCCGGCGATGCGGAAAAGGTAAAAACAGCTCATCAGACTTTGATTTATGCCATTGTGGCGATAGCCGTGGCTTTATTGGCTGTCGGAATTAGATATTTGGTTGCCGAGTTGGTTGGCGTGCAACCCCCCACTGTTTAAGCTGTTTTTTGATTGAAAAGTTAGGTAAATTGTTTACACAATTTGGCTCAATTGTCCCATCCCGCCTTGTAAAAGGCGGGATGGGACTCACTCTTATAATTTCTCGTTTTTTTAAAAAAAGCGCGGTTTTTTTGTTTATCGGCTTTTTTTCTGTTTTTTTGTTTACATGGTTGATGATTTCTTTGATTTCTCCCTTAAGCGGCGAAGAAAATTTTATTTTTGGCGGACCGCCTCCGGAATTTAAAGAGGAGAATTCTATTTTAGCTTCATCTATTTCCGGAATGGCAGAATTGATTTCTGTGATAAAAAAAGAAGAAACAAGCGAGGCTTCTTTTTTCAACAATAACGTCGCCGACAATGATTCAGAAAATTTTTTTAACGGCGATGATTATTTTTTGTCTTTAAACAATCCCAACACTCAAGTTGCCAAGCAAAAACAGCCGATTTTTAAACGTTATATTTCCGAAAAAGATTTACCCGGCTTTAAAGGATATTTTTCCGCTCCGGCTTTGGGTTGGAATTGGGGCATTCTTCATTCAATAAACGGAGTTGATATCGCCAATCAGTGCGGTTCTCCGATTTTGGCCGCGGCGGAAGGATTGGTTATAGAATCGGAAAATGGCTGGAATAACGGCTATGGCAATTATATAAAAATCCAGCATCCCAACGGAGCATACACTATTTATAGCCACAATAGTAAAAATTTGGCGGAAATTGGAGATTATGTGGATAAGGGACAAAAAATAGCTTTAATGGGAAACACCGGAAAAGTAAAAGGAGAAACCGGATGCCATGTTCACTTTGAAGTTCGGGGAGCGAAAAATCCATTCGCGCGCTAAATTTTGTTTTTTTATTGGTTTTAATTGTCTTTTCGCATTTTATATTTGCCGAGCGATTTTTTATTGTTTTTGGGTTTAATGGATAAAATCGGTTGGTAAAATTAACTTTCTTTTTATTTAATTTTATTAAAAACGATTTTCCCTTAATTTACCGCAATTGCGGTCAGTTAAGGGAAAATCAAAACCAGCTATTTAAACAATTGCTCGTTGAATTAAAAAAATCAAATTGAAAATAAAAAGAAAATAAAAATTTTTACGAGCGCCGCGCCGATGAGGGACTTCCGTTTTTGACCGCTGTTATTTATCAAATTTAATTTTATTTCTCCACCTTTATTTTATAGCCGAGCGCCTCCGCAACATGGCTGTATTTGATAATTTCGGATTGATCTAAGTCGGCTATGCTTCTGGCGATTTTTAAAATCCGGAAATAACCGCGGCCGGATACGTAATCTTTTTCCAGGGCGTTTTTTAAAAGCGCTTCGGCGGATTTTTCGGTCGGGCAGAATTGTTCGGCTTCTTTGCTTCCCATTTCTCCGTTGCTTATGATTTTGCCGGCGAATCTTTTTCTTTGGATTTCTCTTGCCGCCTCCACTCTTTTTTTGATGTCCTCGGATTTTTCTTCCGGCTTGGTTTGCCTTAAATCGCCGTAGCTTATGCGCGGCGCTTCTACCTGCAAATCAATCCTGTCTAAAAGCGGCCCGGAAATTTTTCTCTGATATCTTAAAATTTCTCCGGGCGAACATTTGCATTCTTTTTCCGAATCTCCGAAAAATCCGCAGGGGCAGGGGTTCATCGCGGCCGCCAAAATAAATCTGCTGGGAAAAATTAAATGCCCCTGGGCCCGGGAAATAGTGACAAATCCGTCTTCTAAAGGCTGGCGCAGCCCTTCTAAAACCTGCCTTTGGAATTCGGGAAATTCGTCCAGAAACAGAATTCCGCGGTGAGCCAGACTTATTTCTCCGGGCTTGGGCCAGGAACCGCCGCCGACTATTGAAATATGGGAGGCGGTATGATGCGGAGAGCGGAACGGCCTTTCTAAAATCAGAGGTTCGGCGTCGGTGGTTAATCCGGCAACGGACCAGATTTGGCTTACTTCAAATATTTCCGACTCGAACATTTTCGGCAGTATGGAGGGCATGGCGCGGGAAAGCATTGTTTTTCCGGAGCCCGGCGGCCCGGAAAGCAAAATATTGTGGCCGCCGGCCGCCGCCACCTCCAGCGCTCTTTTTGCCAGCGTCTGTCCGTGGATTTCCGAAAAGTCATATTTAGAGGCGAAATTGGAAATAGAATCAAAACTTGTTTTATAAGGATATATTTCCGTTCTTCCTTCCAAATAATCCATCAGCTCTTTTATTGATTCAACGCCGATTATTTTTATGTTCTTTACGAAACTTGCTTCTTTGGCGTTTTCTTTCGGCAATATCAGATATTCAAAATTATTTTCTTTTGCCATTAGGGCAA
>CAYTHZ010000060.1:0-5270 GCA_964437745.1 uncultured Candidatus Saccharibacteria bacterium | reverse complement strand
AAAACTTTATAAACTTTATAACTTTATAACTTTATAAACTTTACAACTCCGTTATGCGGGTTATTCATGAATTGGGCGGAAATAAAATTCAGAAAGAAGTTCCTGCGGAGGCGGGTTTTCTTTTAACCAATAAAATCGGAGATTATTTTTCTTTGCCCGCATCTCCTTATTTTTTCAGCCGTTATCACGGCTGGTTTGTTTTTTTGGGCGGAGAAATGCATAAAATAATAGAAAATTTAGAAATTGAAGGAGAGGATGAAATGACCGAAATTAAAAATAATTTTTGGAATATTGAAATTAAAAAGAAAAATATCAAAGAAAAATTTTTTTTGGCGCCGGAAAGTCATTCTTTAATTTATGAAAACAGTTCCGCGTCCGCGATTTCTTTGATTTTGGATGTTAAAAAATCTTATAATAATTATGAAACCGGGCACTATTATGAAATTTTCAAAGAAGAAGGGGTGATTGTCGTGAAATATATCCAAGAAGGCCAATATGCTGTTTATTTGGCGGTAAAGTCCGAAACATCAGATTATTCTTTAAAGCAAAAATGGTTTTCTAAACAATATCCGCTGGATATCAGAAGGCGCTCTTGGCCGTTTGAAAGATTTGTTTATGCGGCTTTAACTTTAAAAAGCGGAAAAATCGTTTTTTCCGCGGCTTTGGATAAAAATGAAGCGATTGAAAACGCAAAAAAAGTTTTTGAAAATTCTCAAAAATTAAAATCTGAAAAGAAAAAAGAAATATTAATTAAAGTCGGCGGCATAAAGGGATTGGAAAGTATTGCTGATTTGGAAACAAAAATGGCGTATCTTTGCGCCTTTTTTTCTTTGGACGGGTTAACGGTGGAACGCGGGGGATTGATCGGCATTTATGCCGGACTTCCCTGGTTTTTCCAGTTTTGGGCAAGGGACGAGGCGATTTCTTTGACCGCTTTAAAAAGTTGGCGGCGCAAAGATGTTCAAAAAATAATTATGCGCCACCTTGATTCTGCCAATCAGGGCGGAAGACTCGCGGAAAAATTTGCTGATTCGGGCGATAAAAATAGCGCCGATGCTTTAGGCTGGCTGTTTCAAAGAATCGGCCAGATTGTTTTTGATACGGATTTAAACAGCAAATTTTTTAACAAACACGATTTAGAAAAAATCGCCGATAAATTAAAAGAGGCGATAGATGGGCTGTTAGGGCATCATACTTTTGACGAGCTGGATGTTTGCGGCGGCGGCGAAACATGGATGGACGCAATCAATAGGGGCGGCGCGCGGATAGAAATTCAGGCTTTAAGAGCTTATCTTTATAAATTGGCTTTTTATTTGACCGGCGATAAAAAATATCTGGCGCTGAAAATCTGTTTAATAAAAAAATTATTGGAAAAATTTTGGAACGGAGAAATATTGGCGGATGGGTTGGGCGATTTTACCATGCGGCCCAATTTATTTTTAGCAGCCTATATTTTTCCTGAACTTTTAGACAAAGAAGAGTGGAAAAAATGTTTTGACAACGCTTTGTCTTGCTTATGGCTGGAATGGGGCGGACTTTCCACAATAGACAGATATAATTATTTTTTTATCACCCGGCATTCCGGCGAAAATTCTCAAAGCTATCACAGCGGAGATTCTTGGTTTTATCTTAATAATTTGGCGGCGATAACCCTTTATGAATGCGACAAAGAGCGTTATGACGATTATGTTTCAAAGATAATAAAAGTTTCAAGCGATGATATTTTGTGGCGACAGGTTGTGGGACATCATAGCGAATTAAGTTCCGCTGTCATATTTTCTCCGGCAGGATGCTGGGCTCAATCTTGGAGCGCGGCTTTATATATAGAATTAATTAATAAAGTTTTTAAAATATAATCATAATAATGCGCGGCGCGTTTTTTCAATCGTTTTAAAGATTGCGTTGCGTTTAATAATATGAAGATTCCAAAACAATTTTTCCAATTTAAAAACAAAAAAGCTTTAATTATAGTTGCCGGGGCGCAAACGGCGAAATTTTATTTAGGTTACGACGGAGAATTATCGGCGCTGGAAGAGCTGAATGTAATTAAAGAAAAACAAAATGAATATATAGATGAAAAAAAATTTTCGGCTGACCGGGTGAAAAGAGGATTGGGTATCGCGGGCCATTTGATAAAGGAAAAAAAAGATAAAATAGAAAAAGAATTTTTATTGAAACTGAAAGATAAAACAAAAAAAATTACGGCTGCTTTTAAACCGAATGCGGTTTTCGTTTTTGCCCCCGCCTACATATTGCCCAAGATTATATCGTTAATTCCTAAATCAAAAGCGCCCGTTAAGTCGTTTAACGGAGAATATATAAAATTGCCTTTAACGAAATTATTGGCAATAATTAAAACGAAATAATTAACAAACATCAAAATAGCGTTTGTGAAATTATGGCATTTGCGATATTTGGCTGCTGAAGCGGCATATTCGCCAATTTGAATTATTTTAATGCAAAAAATTATTCCTAAAAAACATTTAGGCCAAAATTTTTTGGCTGATAAAGAAGTTTTGCAAGACATTGTAAGGGCGGCGGAATTAAAATCCGATGACATTGTTTTGGAAATCGGCGCCGGAACCGGAATTTTAACCGAAGCGCTGGCAAAAAACGCGGAAAAAGTGATTGCCGTGGAAAAAGACGGGGAATTGGCGAAAAAATTAGAATTAAGAATCAAAAATTTAAAATTAAAAAACGTAGAAATAGTAGATGGCGATATTAGAAATTTCACTCAAAATTCAAAATTCAAAATTCAAAATTCCCAATTCAAAATAGTTGCCAATATTCCTTATTATCTCACGGGCCAGATATTAAGAAATTTCCTTTTAGAAGCGGAAAATCCGCCGAAAACATTAGTTTTAATGGTGCAGAAAGAAATTGCTTTGAAAATTACAGCCAAGCCGCCGAAAGCCAATTTTTTAAGCATGGCTATTGATTATATGGCGCTGTCGGAAATTGCGCGCTTTGTCAAAGCTTCGGCTTTTTGGCCAAAACCAAAGGTGGATTCGGCGGTAATTAAGATAATTCCCAAAAATAAAATTCCGCTATTGGAAAAGAGGTTGAGTTTTTTCGGATTTTTAAAAATTGCGTTTCGCCAGCCGCGAAAGACGCTGGCTAATAATTTGCAGGCCGGCTTTAACAAGCCCAGAAATAAAATATTAGAAATCCTGAAAAAAAATAATTTGGGGGAAAAAATCCGGGCAGGGGAATTAAGTTTAAAACAGCTTAATGTTATCCACAACCTTGTTAATGAAAAAGGTTTTATTTAGTGATATAATTAATGCGCAACATACAGCTTATGATTTATGACAATTTTGTCGTTGATTGTCGGTTGTCGGTTAAGCGTAAACAATGAAAAATCGTTTTTTACCCATTATCGTTTTGGTCGCAGTTGTTTTGGCGGCCGGCTTTTTTGTTTTTATGGAGTTTAAAAAACAGGGAAATTTAAATAGAACAGCTTCCGATTTTTGGAAAAATAATGAATTAAAAGATACGTTTAAAAACGTTTCGGAGGATTCTAATAATCGGGCCGATATTAATGATTGGTCGGATATGGTAAGTTTTTACGGTCAAAATGGGAATTTTGTTGCCACTTCCACGATTTTAGATTCATTATTGGGACAAAAAGACGATAATCAAAATTTAACCAAGCTCTTTAGTTTGCTGATCGCTAAAGAAATGATTTCTAATATGGAATCCGGGCGGGCCACGGGCAGCAATATGATGATCGATTCGACTCAAATTTTAGAATCCGCAAAACAATATATGCCGGATATTGAAGAAATTTGGAAAACAGAATTTGTTTCAGAAAGCGTTCTGAAAATATCAAATGACAATAGCAATGAGGCGATAATAAATTACATAAAATCCGGCGCCTCCATAATGTCGTTATATTTTAAAGAAACCCAAGACAACCCGAATTATTTGAGTGAAATTATAAATAAAAATGAAAGGGAAAAAATTCAAATTCAAATCGGAAATTTCGATAAGGCCATTAAAGACTTTAAAGGCCTGGCGGTTCCGTCTTCTTTTTCTGGTCTGCACAAAGAGCAAATAAATATTTTAATTCTTCAAAAGAAAATGTTGGAAGACATTTACAACGCTCCGCAGGATCCCGTAAGGGCATATATCGTAACAGCAATGATGGAAGATGTTTTTAAACAACATCGCTCGTTAATTAATGAAATAAATAAAAAATTAATGTCAATGGAAATTCAACAGTAAAATTTTAAATTATGAATCCCGTTAGAGATTAAAGCCTTATTGACACCTGCGGGTTAAAATTGGGTTAATAATTATTATTTTGGCTTTAATTTTTGGCGGCGGGATATATTGGTCAATGCAAAAAAACCAAACTAATTTAAATAATAAAGAATTAGTTCCTGAAATTTCGCAAAATAACAAGGCGCCCTCTTCGGTTCCGCCTCAATTTATAGATTGGATGAACAATATAAAGCAAGCGGATGATTTTTTAACAAACGACATAAATAACGAGGAAAAATCTTCTCCGGTTACGTTGGCCGAACCGGACAACAGGGGCGATAGCGCGATTATAATTTCAAAAGAAATGATTTTTGCGCGTCTTTGGCCGGAGAGTTATCTTAAAATATTAAACGAATGGCAGGAGGCGATGATAAATGACGGATTTTTAAAAGAATCGGAAAAAAGCGATTTTAAAACCAGCGAGAAAATTTATGCTTTTTTGGAAAAATCCGTTGATTATTGGGTTAAAGTCGGGATAATTGGCATTTTAGAAAAAGACGGCGCTTTAAGAGGAATTGAAAAATTAAAAATTTTAAAAAAACAAGAAGTCGAGGAGTTTATCAGAAATAAAGGCGGGCAATCGCCGGCTTGCCAAAATAAATTCGGCATAGCCACCTTGATCAATTCTTCTAAAATTCCTCAAAAAATAAAAGAGTTTTATCTTTGGAAATTCACCGTGCCTGCATTCGCCAAGATTAATTATATATTGGGAACGGATTGTTGGAAGCTGGGCGCCGGCGTCGGTCCCATCTGCGGAGCCAGCTTATGGTCTCCGTGTTGTAGTTGTTATTGCGGTGAATTGCCCTGCGGTTGCTTGAATGCAGTTTGTTCTTGCTGTAATGCAATTTGGGATAGTGTTAGCGGAATTTGCGGATGCGATATCATCGGAAATTGTTAAAAATAAAATTGAATAACAATAGAATTAAATTTATGAATCCCGTTAGAGATTAAAGCCTTATTGATATCCGACAGGTTTATTAAATAATTAAAGCTTATTGTAAATT
>CAYTHZ010000059.1:0-5333 GCA_964437745.1 uncultured Candidatus Saccharibacteria bacterium | reverse complement strand
ATTGCTGACCTATAAACCGCAAAGCCTCCTGAGCGCGGCCATCGTCGGGATAAAGCATCCCGACGGATAATTTATCCTGCGTTTTAGCCAATGCGGAAATTTTATAATTTTTAGCCACATTTTCCGGAATTAGATTGACAATTTCCGAAGGAATTTTTTCATTAAACGCCAAAAATTTTACGGGTAATTTAAAAATCTTGCCCTTAATCTGGGCTATCGTTTTTTCATCAACGGCTTTTTTGTCATAAATTATCTCTTCTTCGCGCTTTTCCAAAACCGCCGCCTCTTTTTCTATACGAGAAGCCAAATCATCGGTAATTATTTTATTGTCAACTAATGTTTTTAAAAGAAGACTCACAAAAATTTTAATCAGGAAAAAATCTTTAACAAAAACCGGCTAAAAGCCGAAAAAATAAAAAATATCAATTTTCAAAAAATACAAATTCTCTATTTTTGATTAATATAGAACTATCGCGGAGAAACCTTGGGAGACGGATTAATCATTGCGGGAGTGCTGGTGTTTATTGAGGCGAACGGATTGGCGCGCCCCAATTTGTCTTTTATGGTTATCAGCTCATATTTTACCAGGGTTTTAAAAACAGGCAAATCAAAAACAACGGCCGCCTGTTGCTTTTCAATATCCGCCAAGCCCTTTGTTATATCGGGAGCAGAAATGATTTCCAAATCAGCCTGCTCTTGGCTTAAATAATTAATTATTGAAAAATAAAATATTAAAACCAAAACTGATATGATTAGAGCATAAGAAAAATATTTTTTAGATTTTTTTCTTTCTTGGATTTCAATAGCCATAAACTAATTAAATACTAATGTATACGAAATATACAATTTTACGAAATACGAATTTTTACGAATAAATAACTTTACTTATAATTATCCAAAATTTTTAATTTTCCGCCGATAGCGCCCGCTTGTCCGCGAGCGAGCAAAAGTGGAAATTCGCTTTTTAGCGGAAGAATATTAATAAAAAAATTCTATTTTCTGCTTTCTATTTTCTATTTTCTCGATTCTGCTTACTGCTTTCTATTTTCTAATATTAACGAGGCTGATAATATACATTTATTGATACTTTCGCCGATAATGAAGGATTGGAATCATTAATCGCGGACCGGGGCGCGAATGGCGTTCCTGCCTGCTCTATGGTTAAATCAATGTCCGACACATCCATCAGCCTCATATTGGATTCTACAAACTTTAGCCAGTTTTTTATATCTCCGTATTTTCCTTTAATATCCATACCAATTTTTAGCGCGCTATAATCTCGGATTAATTTTCCGCTCTCGTTGTCGGCATCTTGCGGCTTAACTGAATTATCAAAAAAAACACCTTGTTCCGAACTAATGTTTCCGAGACTGGAAAAAACAATATCTTGATAAAGCAGATTATTCAGTCGGGCCGATTCCATAATTTGATTAATTAGTTGAGGAATTTCTTCTTTGGCGGGAAGAATCATAGAAATTAATTCCTGGTCAGCAATTGATTTTTCATAATCTTTCAAGCCCGCGAGCACTTTGTCTATCCGCTCTTTTTGCAGCGAATATTCTTGTTTTTTCATCTCTAGTTTGGACTTATTAGTTATTCCTTCTTTGATTAAAGGCAAACAATAAAAGAAAAATAAAATCAGCGTGAAAATTGCCATTCCAAAAATGGTAAGTAAAATAGAGGATCTTATTTCAGAGGATTTCATCCCGTTAGAGATAGGAAACGCGAAGCGTTTCCGTATCTATGAATAGTTGTTTATTTTTTATTAATAACTTTTTTATTTCAATAAACCCGATGGATATTAACAAGGCTTTAATTTCTAACGGGATTCATCCCGTTAGAAATAGGAAATAAAACAATTTATCCTAAATCCTAAATATACTATTGGTTAAAAAGCAATAACTCTGGTTTATAAGAAAGAATTGCTTCAAAATTGAATCCATTGCCGGACATTGATATTTTATTGACGCGAGCCGAATTAAACAATTGATCCCGTTCAAAAGCCAAGATTTGTTCTGCCAACGCAGCCTGATCCGCCGCAAAACCATAAATCTCGACTGTTTTCTGCCTATTATTTGCCTTGATGGAAGAAAACAATACACGGGGATGCGCGAGCGTTTCCACCCGATTCAATAAATTAGAACTATAAATATGGCTTCTTAAAAGAATTTTTATATTATTTACTCGCGAATAAAAATCTGTAAAATTTTCTCTATCTTTTAAGCTTATTTTTTCGGCCAGCGCCTTAATATTGTCGTCTTGTTTTTCAATTTGAGCATTCAAACGAGGCATATACCAAAATTTTAAAATCGCAAAAGCAAAAATAGTTAAAATTAGTAAAATTAAAAAAAGTAAAAAAAGGCCGGTTGGATACACGACTCTTGTGCTGTCTTGCGATCCGGCAGGAGAATTATATTGAGTAAGAAACCGAATCATATTATCGTTATTAATTAACGCTAATTTTAGTAGGCAGCAATATTTAAAACTCTATCAACTTTTAATATTTATGGCCTTTTGCCATTTATTCGCCAATAATTTCTTTACAATTATAATTATATCTCTTTTAGTTTTTTTGAGCAATTAAAAGTTATCCACATTAACGACTCCGCGACAAAATTCTCAAAAAAATTCACAGAAATCGGCGCAAAGCCGCTCCGCAGGAATTCGCAAATCCCGAACTAATTCTTAACAACACCGGCTTTAATTTATCTGAATAAGAAATTTTTTCAAAAGCGTCTATTATTCTTACATCAATTTCTTTAAATTCGCTTGCGATATACTCTTTAAATCCCAAAAGTTTCGCCGATCCTCCGTTTAAAAAAATATTTTTAAAACGTCGGCCTGTTAAATTGGTATAAGAAACCATTATTTTTCGCCCCTCTTCTAAAATATTATCCAGAATGGGATACATTAATGAGGCATATTCTTCTTCGCCCTTGGATACTAAAAGTCCCTTAGATTTTTTCAGCGACTCGGCGCGAAAAGGATCTATGGACAATCCTCTGGCAATCGCCAAGGTTAAGTCATTGCCCGCTAATTCACAAACTTCCACTTTGCGCAAACATAAATTATCAACAACGCTTATAGTCGTATTGCAGGCCCCCATGTCAATAAATAAGGTCGCATCCGACGAAACAGCAATACTCTTCAGTAAACTAATAATTTCTAATTCTAAAGAAAGCAATTCAATTTTTGTCATTTTGCTGATTCTTTTATAACGGTCAACCACATCTTTAGGAATAGCCACCAATAAAACTATTTTTTTATTTAAATTACGAAAAGTTATTTCTTCATCGGAAGGATTTATGGGAAACCACTCAAAAATGGTTTCGCTTAAAGGAATGGGAATAAAAGATTTCGCTTGAAATGGAATAGCTCGCGCCAAATCTTCGTCGGACATTTCAGGAAACTCTAAAGAAGTCGTGAATGTGGAAAAAGCCGGCAATGTCATTACCGCCTCATTTCCAGCAAGCCTCATTTTATTTAAAAGCATATTCAATAAAGCGCTCGCTTCTTTTTCCATTATCTTCATAGAGCTGGTCTGAATCGCGTCATTTATTCTTTCTAAAGAGCCGTAATTTTCCAATTCGCCGTAATTAGAAAGAATAAAATTACCGCTGGGGCTTTTTCTTATTTCCACTACCCTGACCGAGGTTGTTCCAAAATCTATTCCAATGCCGATTTTCCCAAATTTTAAAAATTTTGACAAAAAAGACACAATCGAAAATAAAAATTAAAAATGAAAAATTAAAAATATATTTTCATTTCCATTTTTAAAAAATATTATTATTATCTAATTTTCACCCGCTTTAATTTTATCTCGCGTTCGTCCCCGAAAGGAATCGAACCCTTATCTGCTCCTTAGAAGGGAGCCGTTCTATCCATTGAACTACGGGGACAAAATTTAGGCGGCAAAAAACTTAATTAATAATTTCTGCTCCGGAAGACGTCCCCAGTCTATCCGCCCCCGCCTCAATAAAGGCGGTTGCCTGTTCCCTTGTTTTTATTCCTCCGGCTGCTTTTATCTTTATTCCACCATCAATTATTTTTTTAAATAGTTTCACATCTTCTATTGAAGCTCCTAAATTTTCCGACAAAGAAAAACCGGATAAAGCAAAACCGGTGGAGGTTTTAATAAAATCCGCTCCGCTATTTTTTACCAGTTCGGCCATTCGTTCCTTTTCCGGCAAAGTTAAATAAGCCGCCTCCACTATAACCTTTAAAACTTTCCCTGCCGTCGTTTTTCGCGTCAATTTTATATCGTCTTCCGCCAAATCCCATCTATCGCTTTTTAAAAATCCTATATTGATAACCATATCTATCTCATCCGCCCCGTCTTGAATAGCCAACTCCGATTCATTGGCCTTAACTTCTTTTAAGCTAACCCCTAAGGGAAAACCCGCCACCGCGCAAACCAAAACTCCGGAATCCTTTAATTCTTTCGCGGCCAATTTTACCCAGCAAGGATTAACACAGACCGCTTTAAAAAAATATTTTTTTGCTTCTTGGCAAATTTTTATAATATCCGATTCCGCGGCAGTCGGCTTTAAAATCGTATGGTCAATATATTTGTTTAATTCAAAATTCATAAATCAAAATTGCCAATCCAAATTCCATAATTATTTTAGAATTCAATAAATTTTAAAAATCATAGAGCGCATTCCACGCTTCTTTATTTTTTTCAATCTGCCCGAGGTCGGAGTCGAACCGACATGGGAGTAATCCCACACGATCTTGAGTCGTGCGCGTCTGCCAGTTCCGCCACTCGGGCAAATTAAGCGCAAATCATTCGCGCGTTTATTATTAATTAACTTTTAAATAATAATGTTTCTAATTTTGCCACGCGATCCTCCAGCCGGCGAATATGCTCATTCAAAATAATCAGCTCTTCTTCATGTTTTTTATATAAGGAAATAAATTCGTCCAATTTTTCTAAAAATGGCGATAAATTATCTTTCAACCATTTCACATCCCTCTCAACAGCAGCAAGTCTTCCGTCCATCGAGTCAAGCCTTCCGTCCATTGAGTCAAGCCTTCCGTCCATTGAGTCAAGCCGCTTATTCACCTTGTCAAAATCTTTCTTAACCGCAGTTGCAAACGGCTCTAATGTTTCAACGAATATTTCTTTTATGTTTTGTTTTGATATATTTTCCATTTTAATTAAATTCTAAATTCTAAATTCAAAATTCTAACTTAAGAGGCGGATTTAAATGCCGCGAACGCCGTTTCTTATTTTATGAATTTTATTTTGGAATTTGCTCGCCCCATTAGAAGTTCAGCCGAGCTTTTATCTTTACACAAGACATCCCGCGAAATCGCCTTCGGCTTTTGGC
>CAYTHZ010000058.1:0-5424 GCA_964437745.1 uncultured Candidatus Saccharibacteria bacterium | reverse complement strand
TTTAATATTATTATCCGCATTGGATCAATGTTATTTTTCTTGAATGCTTGGCGGCGATGTTTTATCAGCATTATGATTTTATCTACTTCGCTTCTATTTTCCGAATTGAATCCCTCGGCTAATTTTTGATTATACCAGTCTATTTCTTTATTGATGGCTTTTATTAAATTTTGGCGCATCCGCCACTCTGTATATTCATCGGCAGTTAAATTCGCCGGCGAAGAAGTAGATTTTTTTTCTAAGTCGAGATTTATGAAATTATGAATTAAATCATAATTATCAATGGCGGCATTTTTTTCTTTGACGAAAAGTTGTTGAGGAATAAATTCGGTTTTTAGCCTATCATGTTCTTTTTTGATTAAATCTACGATATTTAATAAATCGGACCACGGGGTTGGCGGTTTGGAGGCCGGTGTTTGATTTTTTGATAATTTAAATTCTGCGGGCGCAGTTTGTTTTAATTCCGGCGACGGGAATTTATCATTGCTGCCGGGAGCAATGATTATTGATTTTACCGCTTGTATGGCATTTTTAACTCCATCAAAAAATCCTGCATTGGCTTGCGCGATGGGTAAAAATAAACCACCAATGATAATAATGGCAGCTATCTTTTTGAAATTGATTTTTAATTTTATATTTTCGTTTTGCATTTTTTTAAGCTTTACCAATACACAAAAGGCTTGTGATTTTGATTGATTTTGGGAATTTCGTTAAATGCATGGTCTACTTCCGCCGCCAAAGCCTCGTTGGATTTTTGTTTGGTTATGTAATAGTCTAAAACCAATAAGTCGGTTTTGTCTATGTTTTGGATGGTGTTTTGGCTAATGCTGACAAGCGTATTATTGTTGACATTATTATCATTATTATATTGGCGGCTATAAAACAAGCCCCCCAAGAAAAATAATATTATTATAGACAGAGATGTTGCCAAGTTCAGTAATTTTGGCGTTAAAATAAAGCGGTTTTTTATCGGCGCTCTTTTAATTCGGGACGCCATGTTTATTTGCCGAATTATATTTTCTTTATCTGGCGCATAATCTGCGGTTCTGTCTAATTCTAATTTTTTTAGGGATTTAATTATTTCGGAAAATTCTAAATTGACCTTTTTATTTTGCAGGTTCTTTTCAAAAATTTTAGCTTCTTTTCGTTCTTTAAAAATACTTAGGATCAATTTTTTTGAGCGCTTTTTTTTCACATTCGCTTTTCCGAAGGGTTTTGTTGTCAAGCGAAGGAGAAATAAAACGTTAAGTTATGCGAAATTTTGTTCTTGACTTTCTAAAATTTTTTTTAAATTTTTCAAAGCCCTGTGTTGGATCACTCTGGATGTGCTTACCGATTTATTAATGATTTCAGCGACTTCCGTTATATCTAAATCGTTTATAAATCTTAAAATAATCGTTTCTTTTTGGATATCGTTAAGTTCGTTTAACGCTTTTTTAATTTTTGCCATTTCTATTTGGCCGTCTATTAAAGAATTGATTTCGTTTTGTTCTCCGGCAAGCTGGAATGAATAATGAATTTCATTTTCGGTGTCTAATGCAATATGATGCTTTGCGGTGCGCCAATGATCGATTATAAGATTTTTGGCTATGCGATAAAGCCATGCGGAGAAGGGGTATTTTTGAATTTTGTAATTTTTAATATTTTCCCACGCTTTTATAAAAACTTCTTGAATGGCGTCGTCGGCCTGTTCTTTGTTGTTGAGCCGGTAATATATGAAGCGGTATATTTTCGGAGAATATTTTTCGTATAACAAAGCAAAAGCCTCAGCGTCTCCTTTTTGGGATTTTTTGATGTTTTCTCGTTCAGATTTTTGCGTTTCCTTGACATTTTTTTTAATTAAGGTGTTTTTGATTATTTCTACCATAAGAAAACGAAATGGATAAGAATATGTTACTTGTATGATTTTTTTGCATTGGCGCGACGACGCAATTAGCGTCTATTAATTAATGGCTGGCGGTTATTTAGAGCGCGGGATTTATTTTAGAGCATTCTTCTTCATAATTTGGATGATCTTTGGAAAAAATGCAGCTAGCGGGATCTGCGGGATTGCAGGCGCCGAATTTGATTAAATTAAAAGCGCCTTGCGCCGTATATATAGTTGAGATTGTAAAAATAATTATAAAAATCCAAGAAATAATTTCAAAGCGCCTGTTTATAAAGACGGCTAACTTGATATTTTTTTGGGAAATTTTTCCTATCAAATGCATTTTTATTTTTGAAGCCAGGTCGGCGTCGCATTTTCTGAAAGTAATTCTTCTAAAAACGCATTCCCAGCTTAAAGCCGCCCAATTGTGGTATTTGGCGCTAAAAATTCCCAGTATTGAAAAAATTATAAAAGCAGCGATACAAACCAATTTATAACCCACAACCTACAACCTACAACTTACAACAAAATGTCGTTAGCCGTTTGTTGTTGGTCGTTAATTAAGACAGTATATTTAATGTTTTTTCTAATCCATCTATAAATTTATTTATTTCTTCTTCGGCGTTATAAAACGCCAGCGAAGCGCGGACCGCCGAAGGGATGTTCTTGTTGTTAAAATAAAAATGATTGCAGAATTGGCCGGACCTTGTCATTAATTTAAAGCCATTATTCAAAAGAAGGCAAATTTGATGGCTGTCTGTTTTTGGTTTGTGAAAGCTTAAAAGCGGAATGTCGGTTTTGCCGGGATTGATTATTTTAAGTTCTTGAATTTGCCTGATTTTTTCATTTAATCTTGCGGACAATTTTGTTTCTTGTTCATTGATAAAGTCAAATCCGACATTTTTAATATATTTGACAGCCTCGGCCAGCCCTATTATGCCGGCATAATTTTGCAATCCGGCCTCAAATTTTAAAGGCGGGGCTTCAAAAACCGGATTGGCGCTGTCTAAAATGTCAATCACCGCGCCGCCGCCCGTTAAAAATGGCTTTAGTTCTTTTAGCAACTCATATTTTCCATACAAAATTCCGGTTCCCGACGGCCCCATTATTTTGTGCCCGGAAAGCGCCAAAAAATCAATGTCCAAATTTTTAACGTTGATTTTTCGGTGAGCCGCGCTTTGAGCCGCGTCTATCAATACCAGAGCGCCGTATTCGTGAGATTTTTCCACAATGGCTTCAAGGGGTATAAATATGCCGTCAATGTTTGAGCAATGGGCCAAGCTTACGAGCCGTGTTTTTCCCCTTTGCAGTATTTTTTCAAATTCCTGCAAATTGAATTCTCCGTTTTCAAGAGCGGGCAATATAATATGTTTGATAATTTTTTTTTCTTCTAATATCCTCCAGGGAAGAAAATTGGAATTGTGTTCTTTGTTGGTGGTAACGACGATATTTTTTTCGGAAAAATCCAGGGAGTGGGCGATTAAATTTATGCCTTCGGTGGTATTTTTAGTAAATATTATTTCGGAGGGGGACCGGGCAGACAAAAAATCAGCGATAATTTTTCGCGCTTCTTCGGTTTTTTGCGTAACAATATTTCCCCAATCGTTTAAGCTTCGTTCTCCGCAAGCCGGATATTTAAAATAATATTCGTTCATTGCGTCCATTACTTGTTTGGGCCGCAAAGATTGGCAGGCGTTGTCAAAATAAATTTCATTTTCAGAAATTGAGGGAAAATCATTTCTATGGTTCATAATTTTTTTTGCCCTTGCAAGGAATCGAACCCTGATTTCAAGCTCCGGAAGCTCGCGTCCTATCCGTTGAACGACAAGGGCGCGGATTCGCCATAAAATCTTTTGTGAAATATCAGGTTAATTTAATCTGCGTTCGTTCGAAATATAATCCACGAATAGCAGTGAAATATATACAAGATGAATAGCAACGAATAGTATGTGGCATAGCCGCTAATATCAAGGCGTGATTTAATTGATTGCAAAGATTATCATATCATAAGACCTTGATTTTTTAAAGACTTTGTGCTATTCTAGTGATAAATTGAAAAGAATTCTAAAATCTTTAAAAAGAAAAATAATTTCTTGTTAAGAAAAGGAGAGAATAAAATGAAAGCGAGAAAAAAAGGATTGAAGCTGGAAGAATTGAGAAAAATAGTTGACCCGAATTTGTTGGGCATAGAAACAACCGAGGATATTAAGGTTTCCGATTCGTTTATTTGGATTAATAATCAGCAAGCCATTGAGTCGTTGCGAGATTGCATCCGCAATAAAGACAATCATTATAACGCTTATGTTTCCGGAAGCGATGATTTGGGCAAACTGAAAGGCATAAGAGAGTTTTTGAAAAGTGAGCCGTCGGTAAATAAGGCGAGAGATTGGGCATACGTGTTTAATTTTAAGCAGAATGAAGATGAGTCTCTTATTAAGCCTGCGGCAATAGATTTTCCCGCTGGCAGCGCGAAAAAATTTAAAAAGGAATTTTCCGAGTCGATTCAGTTGCTTAGAGAAGTTATTGCTGAGGTGGTTGAGAAGGCTAAAATGAAACATTCTGCGCAAAGCGACAAGACAATTAGAGATTTCAAAGCAGAAGCGGCTCGCGGCGGAATGATTTTTATTATGAACGAGAGAGCAATGGGCGTTGCGCATCCTTCTTTGGAAAATCCAAATAAGCCCATAAGCGGAATAGAGTATGAAAATTTATCCGAGGAACAGCGCAATTCCATAAATGAGAAAACTAAGGAATGGGCAGAGAGGTTGAACGATTTCGTTGATAAAAATAAATTTAAATTACCATTGGATTCTATTAGAAATTTGATTAATAGCGCGCTTGCCGGATTTGATGATTATAAGTCTTCTCGGCTGAAAGATTGGCTGGAAGATGTGAAAAACGATATTGTGAAAAATATTGATAAATTTTCTTCTTTAGATGATAAAAATAATGCGCCGCAAGCGCCTTTAATGTTTATGATGCCTGCCCAGAAAGAAGATTTTTTTGAAAGATACGGCGTAAATATTATTTGTTCCCACGAGCCCGACCAAGTTCCGATAGTGGTGGAATTTCAACCTAATTTTGTAAATATTTTTGGCTGTCATTTGGGGCGAACTGTTAATGGGTTTATCGCCGATCATTCCACAATAAAACCAGGGGCTATTTATAAAGCAAACGGCGGATATCTGGTTTTGAGAATGCCGGATGTGATTAATCCGATGTTTCTTTATATGGTTTGGCCTACTCTGAAAAAAGTCATAAAGGAAAAAATCATAATTCCGGAAGATTATCAGGTTATGGCCGCGCAGGGATATAAAGCTATAGAAGCCGAACCAATTCCTTGGACAGGCAAAGTTATTTTTGTCGGCAAGGAAGAGTGGTATCATATTCTTTGCGGTTATGATGAAGATTTTAAGTCGTATATTTCGGTTAAAGTGGAATTAAGGTCGCGCGCCAAAAACAACAAAGAATCTCGAAACCAGCTTTTGAGGCAAATTGCGGCGATGGTAAATTCTACTGGCCGAAAAAACGGAAAGATAAAACCCGTTAATAAGCAG
>CAYTHZ010000057.1:0-5591 GCA_964437745.1 uncultured Candidatus Saccharibacteria bacterium | reverse complement strand
CCCCAGCCGTATAAATTATCAAATCCGGCCGCTCCTAAATCGCCGGCAGAATCCCGCAGTTTTTTTTGGACCTCTTGAGGATCCCATACCCCGTTATTATTGGCATCGTAAACTCCAACCGACTTTGTTAAAACCAAAGCGACTGTTCCGGCAACGTGCGGGCTTGCCATGGAAGTGCCGTTCAATGTTTTATATGCGGAACCTTTATAAGTAGAATAAATATTTACTCCGGGCGCCGCCAAATCCACCTCGGGACCAACCGAAGAAAAATAAGCGATTTGATTATTAAAATCAGTGGCAGAAACCGCGATTACTTCCGGATACGCAGCCGGATAATCAATATTGCCTCCGGAATTATTTCCCGCCGCGGCAACCAGCGCAACGCCGGCGTTATGCGCCCGAATAACAGCATCATGAAATGATTGGATATTAGAAGAAGCGCCCAAACTCATATTAATTACCTGCATATTATTTTTAATAGCCCAATCAATGCCTTCAATAACATCGGAAAGATATCCTGAGCCATTTCTATTCAAAACCTTAACCGCATAAAGATTGGCTTGCGGGCTGGCGCCGATGATTCCTATTTCATTATCAATCGCGCCGATAATACCCGCCACGTGCGTGCCATGTCCATTGTCATCATTGGCGGATTTCGCGGGATTTATGGCATTGTAGCCCCCCTTGATATTAGTTTGTAAATCAGGATGTTTCAAATCAATGCCGGTATCAATTACCGCGACTTTAATTCCCGCGCCGACAATACTGCTTGCCCAAACCATTTCCGCGTCAATTCTATTAATCCCCCAAGGTAAAATCTCTGCTGGTTGAGAAGGAGCTCGCTTGGCTGAAATATTTACTACAATATCGTCATCAATCCTTAATACCCCAGATTTCCGGGCAAGAGTTTTTTCCGCCGATTTATTGGGCAGATAAACAGCTTTTCCGCCGATTAAATCAAGATTTTTAATTTTTACGCCGCCGGCTTTTAAAATAAGCTCGTCTTGCGCAGCTTCGTTAACAAAAGTTTTTTCAAAAACAACTATCTTTCTTGACCCGCTTTCGCCGACCGCTAAAACCGGAGCCATCACGAAAATGATAGCAACGATAAGAATAATGTTGAAAATAAATTTTTTCATAAATAATTTTTAAAACTTGGAATACGAATTGCCGATATTTTTATAAAAAGTATATTTATATTGACCGATTCGCAAACCCCTTTTTATTAAGTAATTATACAATATTTTTATTTTTTAGTCAATTAAATTTTCAAAATTGTCGGCCATCACGGTAATTAATTGCGGCTGAATTTCCGCAAATCCCCCGCTGATTTTCAAGTTATCTGCGATTTCCTGATTATTTTCTTTTTTTATCACTTTTATTTTTCCATCTTTCAGTAAAGAAAAAAGCGGCATATGATTGGGCAAAACGGTTATTTCTCCCGCCAAAGTCGGCAAAACGGCCGACGTTATATCCCCGGATTCGTAAACTTTTCCCGACAAAGTAATTACCTCAAAGCGCATATTCATGACAATTTTTTATTCATTGGTTGGATTCTTGTTCCTGTTTTGCGTAAATTCCTAATACCCGTTGTTTTTTTATATCCCAATTTTTGATAAAAAAGAACGGCGCATAAAGACGAAAATTTATCATTTTTGTATCTTTATAAAAGTTTTGATTGAGTTATATTATCATTGCGGAATTTTCCGGTATTTTCATTGCCATTTTTTCTATCCATAAACGTTTTTTCCACAATATGTTTAGATATTTCTTCATCTACTATATTTTTATAATTTAAGTAATTTTTTAATCTATTTTCCGCGTCTTTCACATATTCTTTTGAAATATCTATACCAATATAATTTGATCCTAATAATTTTGCGGCTAAACAAGTTGTCCCGCTGCCAGCATAAGGATCTAAAACCACTCCCTTTTCATCATCTAAAATAGAATAAATTATTCTTGCTGGCAAAACTAATGGGAAAGGCGCTGGATGGCCGTTTTTCCGTTCAGGCGGAAATCGCCAAATTGATGTTAATAATGCGTGTTTAGATTTTAATTCTTTACCAATTTTATTTCCATCAATTGGTTTATAGAGCCAATAAATTCTTTCGTCAATTTGCCAAAAACGCCAACCCCTAATGTTTGCCGCAATCATTCTGTCCCAAATTATTTCTTGTCTAATCGTCCATTTTGTTTTTTGTATCCATTCAATCGGGTGTATCATTTTACCTTGTGTCCATCTCGTTTTGTGGTTATAGAAAAACGAGCTACCCGGTTTTGTAACCCTAAAAATTTCATTTAATACTTGGATTTGTTGCTCTTGATAAGCTTCTTCGGGAATATTATCGCTCACTGTATTGTATTTGACATTTTTTACTAGCCAGCCTTTATGTTTCTCTCCTTTATTATAAGGCGGTGAAGTGATTCCTAAATCAACAAAATTGTCATCAAATTTTTTTAAAATTTCAAGAGCATCACCCTGGATTATTTTATCTTTTGGTTTCATCTTTTGTTTTTTTAAATAAAAATTCGTAGTATTTTTGCGTAAGTTGTTTTTTATGCTTTTCTAATTTATCTTTTTTAAGATAGACAGCTTTCAATTCTTTACAATTTTTGTAGTGTTCAAATGTAAAATTTGCGCTACGCAAAAATTCACCCGATTTATCTCCTTTCGGAAATCTTTTTTTGAGTTGGATTTTTAACCTTTTAACAAAAGATGGGCAACCGAAAGGAAATTCTAAAACATAAATCAGTTCTCCGTCCACGAAACCACTAATAAGCATGTTGGGGTTTTCCTTTTTATCTTTCGCCAATCTTTTATACGTATAGTCGGTAAAATTACCGCCGCCAGTTAGTCTGCGAGGATTTTTTCTTTTGCTATTGTCTTCCGTGTTTAAATTTTGAGGTTTTGCTTCACAAGCGATAACTTTCCCGCCAATTTGAGTTGATTGTTTAAAACCGTTATATCCGATTTTGGTATTTGTCGGCGTATATCCCGCAAGAGACACTGTAATATATTCCCGAATAAGCGATGAATTTTTGTCGTTGATGTAAATTGTGATTAAGCTATTAAAAAGGGCAATCAACTGATCCTTTGATTTGTCTAAAAGCAACGATGCCAATTCTTTGTGAGATTTGGTAGCATAAGCCTTTATTACTTCGTAAAGTTCATTGTTCATATTGTATTATTAAAAAACTTTTATAATTATTATTCCACCTCATCAATCCCTCCTTTCATATAAAATGCCTGTTCGGATTTTTGATCATGCTTTCCTTCAATAATTTCTTTAAATCCCCTGATAGTTTCTTTAAGCGGCACATAGCGGCCTTTTTGGCCGGTGAATACTTCTGCCACGAAAAACGGCTGGGATAAAAATTTTTGGATTCTTCTGGCTCTTTGCACCACCAATTTATCTTCCTCCTGCAATTCTTCAACGCCTAAAATGGCAATTACATCCTGCAAATCTTTATAGCGCTGTAAAATTCTTTGAAGCTCGCGGGCGACAAAATAATGTTCCTGGCCCACCATCCTGGGATCCAAAGCCACGGAAGTTGATTCCAAAGGATCAACCGCAGGATAAATTCCCAAAGCTGTAAGATTTCTTGATAAAACAACCGTGGAATCAAGATGCGCGAAAGTAGCAACCGGAGCCGGATCCGTCAAGTCATCCGCCGGAACATAAATCGCCTGCACGGAGGTAATAGAGCCGTCTTTTGTGGAATTGATTCTTTCCTGCAATTCCCCCATTTCCGAAGCCAAAGTCGGCTGATAGCCCACTGCCGAAGGCATTCGTCCCAAAAGAGTGGAAACTTCCGAACCGGCTTGCGAAAACCTAAAAATATTGTCTATAAAAAGCAAAACGTCTTTTTTCTTAATATCTCGGAAATATTCCGCCATAGAAAGAGCTGTTAACGCTATTCTCAATCTTGTGCCAGGCGGTTCGTTCATTTGTCCAAAAACCATCGCGGTTTTATCTAAAACTCCAGATCGTTGCATTTCCATATATAAATCGTTTCCTTCACGGCTTCTCTCTCCCACTCCGGCAAAAATTGAAATCCCCTGGTGCTCTTCGGCAATATTCCTGATTAATTCCTGCACCACTACGGTTTTGCCCACTCCGGCTCCGCCAAAAAGGCCGATTTTCCCTCCCTTTATAAATGGCGCGATAAGGTCAATAGATTTTATGCCGGTTTCCAAAATCTCTGTTTTCGTTTCCTGCTCTTTCAATCCCGGAGCGCGCCGATGAATAGGCAGATATTTATCCACTTTTTCAAGCGGGCCTTTTTCATCAATCGTTTCGCCCAAAGCGTTGAAAATCCGTCCCAATATTTTTTCGCTGACGCCGACAGTAATGGGTCTTTCGGTATCCAATACTTCCGCGCCCCTGTTTAATCCGTCTGTTGGCCCCAAAGCAATTGCCCTAAGCTGTTTGAACCAAGATGCTGCATAACTTCGGCAACAATCTTTCCGTTATTCACGTTAATTTCCAGCGCGTTAAATATGGCAGGCAATCCGCCTTCATTGAATTTCACATCTATTACCGGACCGTTTATTTGAATGATAGCTCCTTTTGTCATAAAAATATCAATTTGGTGAAATATTGGTTATGTATTAGTGGCTATTAGCATCCGTTAAACACTAAAAATCACTAATATAAAACCAATAGACACGAAGGATTTTTATAATGAACCCGATGTAATTTCGGAAATTTCCCGCGTGATAATCGCCTGACGCAGTTTATTAAATTCCAGTTGTAAATCGCCGATTATTTCTCTTGATTTTTCAGTAGCGTTTTTCATTACCATATAACGGCTGGCATACTCGGAATTTTTAGAATCCAAAAGCGCTTGAAAAATCTGGATGCGCGTTAATTCCGTTAAAATTTTAAAAAGAGCTTCCTGGGGCGACGGCTCAAAAATATAATCATAAGAGCCATAAATTTCTTTTTGCCCATGGCTTTCCAATATTTCTTTCAGATAATCCGAATCAATTGGCAAAATTTGTCTTATAACCGGCCTTTGAACCGCGGCGGAAATAAAATCATTATAAATAATCGCCACCTTGGAATAATCATTGCTTAAATACCTGTCAACGCTCAAAGCGAATATAGCTCGGATATCTTTTTCTAAAATATCTTCTTGAATATCAATAAATTCAAATTTGGGCTTTAAAGCGCATCTTTTCTGGATAAAATCCTTTCCCTTCTTTCCAACGCAAACCACATCCGTTTCATAACCATCGTCTTTGGCGTCTTTTAAAAATCCGTTCGCCAAAATAAAAAGTTTGGAATTAAAACTTCCGCAAAGCCCTTTGTTGGACGAAATCAAAACCAGGCAATTTTTTTTATTTTTTGGCGGATTTTTTAAAAGCGGATGGCATAACGGCTCTATTTTGCTTTTTAAATCCGCCAAAATTTTCATCGCCTGAAACGAATAGCGCCTGCTTTTTGCCGCCATTTCCGCGATTTTTTTCATTTTAACCGCCGCCACTTTTTCCATGGCGTCGGTTATTTTTTCTAAATGAGAAACCGCTTTTAATTTAGATTTAATCTGCTTTAAACTTTTCAAAATTTTTTAAAATCGTATTT
>CAYTHZ010000056.1:0-5656 GCA_964437745.1 uncultured Candidatus Saccharibacteria bacterium | reverse complement strand
GATAATAATATTAATAAATAAAGCCGACAACTTGCTAAAATCTGCGGAAAACCAAAGCATAAACATAAAAAATGCCATTTCCGAAATCAATGGCGAAAACGATAAATATAAAAAAGAGGCAGAGCAATTATATATTTCGGTTCAAGAAAAAATCCAGCTAGCGTCAATCAAAAATCAATCCCTGAAAAATAACAAAAATTTAACGCTTGGCTTGGCAGAACCAATTATTTTAGAAATAAACAGCTTAATGAAATCGGCTTATGACGACTTTCGCCTAATTTCCGAAATAATCCAACAACAATAAGCAACTGTTTATAAAATTAAAACCCCATCCTGACACAGCAGGATGGGGTTTTTAAATAACAATGGAAAGCCTATTTCACCGCTTCTTTCAAAGCCTTGGCTGCTCTGAATTTCGGCGCTGTTTTAGCCGCAATCTGAATTTTTTCTCCGGTTTTTGGATTAACGCCCATTCTAGCAGCTCTTTTTGCCACCTTAAAAACGCCAAAGCCGGAAACCGCCACCTCTTCGCCCTTTTTTAAATTGGCGGTAATTGTATCAAAAATAGCGTCAACGATTTCTCCGGCCGCTTTTTTCGTCAAATCTTCTTGAACTTTTAATACGGCCTCCAATAATCCTTCTTTTGTCATAGTAAATATATAGCATCATTCTAACTAACGAATAAATATTAAACTATAAAATCCGCAGCATTAGAATAACACTTATTTTTAGATTTATCCCGCACCCTTTGTTTATCAAACTAAAAACATTATATAAACCAAAAACGCGAGATTAATCGACCTTTTTCCATCATAGTTATATTATAGCGATAAATAAAGGCTAAATCAAATGTAAGTTATCCACACTATGGCTAATTTTAATCAAAAAACCATTATTAATCCAGAAGACGCAGATTTCACTTAAAAAATTCTTCTCCATCCTTGGCAAATCGGCGGCGATCTACCACTATATCGCTTTCAATTTTTCCATCTTTTAATTTAATAATCCTTTTAGCGTGTTCTGCGGTATAGGTTTCATGAGTGATTAAAATAATCGTATGTCCCCTTTTTTCATTTAAATTCTGGAGAATTTCCATAATGGCTTTTCCTGATTTAGAATCAAGATTGCCGGTAGGTTCATCGGCAAAAATAATTTGCGGATTATTCACTAACGCCCGAGCAATAGCGGCTCTTTGCTGCTCTCCGCCGGATAATTGCGACGGACCATGCTTCATTCTTTGATAAAGCCCGACAGATTCTATGGCGTCTTTCGCCATTTTATCCCAATTTGATTCTTTAATGCCAGAATACAAAAGAGGCAACTTAACGTTTTCCAAAACATTGGTGCGCCGCAATAAATTGAAAGATTGGAAAACAAAGCCCATTTTTTTATTCCTAATATGAGCAATTTCTTCCTTGGAATAATCATTTATGCTTTTTCCTTCAAAATAATATTCTCCTTCCGTTTGCTTGTCTAAAAAACCCAAAATATGCAAAAGGGTGGATTTTCCCGAACCCGAAGGCCCCATGATGGCCACAAAATCACCATCATCAATATTAAAAGAAACGCCGTCAAGGGCGTTTGTTTTAGCGCTGTTTTCTCCATAAATCTTTTTTAAATTTTTAACCTCAATAAGAACCATAGATTTATTAATTCATTGCGATATTTCTATAATTGAAGTTATTATCTTATCCCCCTCTTTTACGCCTTCTATGATTTCTATATTTCCGTCAGAACCGCGAAGCCCTGTTTTTACCTCTCTTTTTTCTATAATGCCGGAATTAACTTCAATATTAACCAACTTGCTATTATCTTTTACAAACACAGTCCCTTGAGGAACTATAATAACGCTTTCGCGCTTATCGGTCAAAATATCTATATTCGCGGTCATTCCCGGTTTTACCCTTTCATCATCTTTCTTAAATTGAAGAGTTGTTTTATATGTAGAAACGCCGCCGATTAGAGTTTCCGCCGGGTCAATTTTTACAACAACCGCTTCAAATATAATATCGCTGGCATAAGCGTCCAATGTAACAGAAGCAAAATTTCCTATTTTTAGCTTAACAATATCCGCCTCAGGTATATTTGCCTCTATTTCAAATTTAGATTCGGAAATCACGGATATTACGGGATTATTTGCGGAAATAATTTGGCCAATTTTGGCATCTTGCCGAGTGACTATTCCGCTAAAAGGAGATTTTATTATCATTTTATCCAACTGGATTTTATAAGCCAAAACATTGGCTTCCGCTTGGTTAATCCGCGCGTCCTGAGAAATTATATTGGCTTCGGCCTGCTGCAATAAAGATTCTTGCGCCGAAATTTGCTCCGGCAAATTTCCCGCTGTCTGCAGATTTAATTCATTTTGCGCTTTTTCCGCGATAAGCTTCTGAGAAACTATCAATTGCTCCTGATTGCTGACCGACGCCGCCGCGGCGTTTACATTGGTGCGGCCAATATTGATATTAGACTTATAAGCATCAAGCATTGTCGGAGCAATGCCTATAGATTCGTTTAAAGCGTCAAATGCCCGATTTAAAAAATCGCGAATATCAGAAATATGTTTTTTTGCATTAACAATGGACTGATCTATCGCCTCCGCGGAAGAGGTTGCCTTTAAACTGTCCAGCTCCGCGCGCCATTCATTTAATATGTTTTTTACCAGCAATCTTTTGCGCTCAACGTCTATTTCCGTCTGTAAATTATAAAGAGGAAAAGCCAATTGAGGATTATCTGATTCGTCATTATTAAAAATATCATCGGTTTGCCTTCTAACCGCGTCGTCGGATTTAGCATAAGCATCATTTAAAACATTAAATACATTGTCATAATAATTAGCTAAATCCTGTTGGGATTTTTTAAGCGCGGATTCGGTGATTTTTATATTTTCCGGCCTTGTGCCCTTTTTCAATTCTTCTAATTTCGCAGCCTGCGCGTCCCGATAGGCAACTAATTCCGCAAGCTGAGATTTCGCGACCTTAAATGCCGCCTCGGCTGAAAGCAATTGAGCCGCCAGCTCGGAGCCATCAAGCTCAACCAGTAGTATTCCCGCCCCCGCTCTGTCGCCGACATCAACGTAAACGCGCTTCACTTTTCCGGATTTCTCAAAAGCCAAATCAACGCTTTGAACCGGCTTTACTTTTCCCGTAGCCGAAACTTCTTGAACCAAATCTCCTCTTTTAGCAATTACAAAATTATAAGCCGATTTTTTAGAATGACCGAAAATCAACCATCCCCCAGTCGCTAAAATAATTACAATAATAAAAATAACAAATAAAGGATTTTTAAATAATTTCATATTCTTTAAATCTTTAATAAGTTTTCTTACGGACTTTTTAACTTTACGGATTTTATAGTTAAATTATACTCCCGCTTAATAAATAAATCAAACTTTTTCGCATTTTTATTGACATTAATATTTACTTATGATAAGATATTAAAAAATTTTCTTAAAAATAATCGGCTAAAATTAACGGAGAAAACAATGGCAAGGGAAGACGAAACTATCAAAAAAATACTAAAAATGGAAAATGAAATTTATAAAAAAATAGATAAATTATCCAGAGAATTATTTTATATGACCGGCGCCAAAATCCTTACTCCGAAAGAATCCAAAAATATCTGCGACCAACTAATTAAAAAACTAGAAGATATTAAAGAAAGGATCTAAAAAATAAATACATAAAAAAACCGAGGAAAAATTCCTCGGCTTTTTATTGTGTTTTATTGATTTTTTAAAAATGGTGTTGTATAACATAATTAAAAATATGATCGCACTTTTACAATTTAATATAATAATGGAGATTGCATAATGAAAAAAGAGACGAAAAAAATGCTTTGGCAGACATTTTTAGCTTTAGGGCAAGCGTTGTCGGGAATTATCTTGGTTTGCTTTATGAAAATTCATTTTAAATGATAATCCACGAATCGGACGCGGTCGTAATAGGCGCGGGATTAGCGGGAGAAAGAGCGGCGATAGAAATCGCCTCGTCGGGACAAAAAGTTAATATTATATCCTTGGTTCCTCCAAGGCAGTCGCATTCAAACGCCGCCCAAGGCGGAATCCAAACATCGCTTGCCAATACCGATGCCTCCGAAGGAGACAATTGAAAAATCCATTTTGACGACACAATAAAAGGCTCGGATTGGAGCGCGAATCGGGATATTGTTGAAACCGTATATAAACTAGCTCCCCAATTAATACGCGAACTTGAATATTAGGGAGCGCCATTTTCTCGGACAACCGAAGGAAAAATAAATCAAAGAAATTTCGGTGGCACTTCAAAACCCAGATGCGCTTTTGCCTCTGACGGCACCGGCCATTCCCTGCTTTATGCCGCTGATTCTAAAACAATATCTTTAAATATTCCCGTTTTTACAAGATATCAGATGCTTTCATTAATCCACGACAAAGAAAAAGTTTTTGGCATCATTGCGTTAAATTTAAAAAACGGCCAAATTGAAACATTTTTATACAAATCCGTGATTATCGCAACTGGCGGAGCGGGCCGTTTATTCAGAGAAAGCACTAATGCTTTAATTTCTTTCGGCGATGGGCAAACAATAGCCCTGGAAACAGGAATCGTTCCCATCGGCAATCCCGAAGCAATCCAACTCCACCCGACTGCCATTGTTCCGACCTCTATTTTAGTAACTGAAGGATGCCGAGGCGACGGCGGAGCGCTTTTGGATAAAAACGGAAAAGAATTTATGTGGGATTACAGCCCCGCCAAAGGCAACCTTGCTTCAAGAGATGTTATTTAGCGCGCTATGATGAGACACATCCAAAAAGGATTCGAGGTTGAAAGCCCTTATGGTTTACATCTTTGGCTGGACATAAAAAGGCTCGGCGAAAAACATATTAAAACTAAATTAGCCGATGTTGATTTTATCTGCCGAACTTTTATCGGAATTAACCCGATAAAAGAATATATTCCGGCAAGACCGTCCTAACACTACACCATGTTTGGCATTAAAACCAATAACCGCTGTGAAGCTTATGGATTAAAAGGTCTTTATGTCATCGGAGAAGCGGCCTGTTGGGATATGCATGGATTCAACCGGCTCGGCGGAAATTCTCTTTTAGAAACAATCGCGGCGGGATATATAGCGGGAAAAAATGCCGCTGAATATGTTTTGATGCGCGATAGTATTAATATCAAAGAAGCGGCAGCCGAATGCTTAAAACAAACGCGCCGAATTAATTTTATAATACAAAATAGCGGCAAAGAAAATGTTTTTGGACTTTTCAAAGAAATGCAAAATATTTTAAGCGAAAAAGCCGGAATATTCCGAAAAGGCGATGATTTGGAAAAAGCTATATGCAAATTACTGACATTACAAATTAAATCCCATAATTTAACATTGCGTTGTAAAACCATGGGACCAAATCTGGAATTGCAGATAGCCTTACGTTTACCGGGGATGATAAAATTAGCGCTCTGTGTCGCGCAAGCGTCTTTACTGCGGAAAGAAAGCAGGGGCAGCCATTTTCGCAAAGATTATCCAAACCGTGATGACGACAATTGGCTAAAACGAACATTAACTTATTTTCCGGAAAATTCCGATTTACCGGAAATAAAATATGAACCGGTAAAAATTACTATTTTGCCGCCCGGCGACAGAGGATATGGAGAGAAAAAAATGAATCATCAGA
>CAYTHZ010000055.1:0-5782 GCA_964437745.1 uncultured Candidatus Saccharibacteria bacterium | reverse complement strand
ACAAAGATTTAATTTCTAAATTTTTAATTTCCAAACAAATGAGTAATAATGTTTGAAAATTGGAAATTAAACACAAATTCCAGATTCTAAATTCCAAATTCTAATATAAAACTATGCTTCCATCTTTATTTAAAATCACCGATTTTTGGAAAATTAGCAAACCCAAAATTCTTTTTGTGTCTCCGGAGGCCGCGCCCTTTGTCAGGGTCGGCGGGCTGGGAGAGGTAATGAAGGCGCTGCCTAAAGCATTGAAACAAATCGGCTGCGATACAAGATTAATGATGCCCAAATATGCTTTGATTGACAATGAAAAATATCCAATAATAAAAGAAGCGGAGGGTTTGAATATTTTTCCAAAAGACCAAAAGGGTATTTTTGTCTGCAATGTTTTAAAATATCAGGTCGCGAAAGATGGCGAACCAATCGTTTATTTTTTGGAAAATCAAGAATTTTACGAAAAACGCGCTAATGTTTACGGATATAGCGACGATCCCGTTCGCTGGGCTCTATTATGCCGCGGAGTTTTGGAATTTTTAAAAATATCCGAATGGAGGCCGGATGTGATAATATGTTCTGATTGGCAAACTGGATTTTTACCAAACCTTTTAAAAACCGAATATCGCGATGATAAAAAACTTTATCAGATTGCCATTTTATTTTCTATTCATAATCTTCATTATCAGGGAATGTTTGACCATAAATTTGTCGCGGAAATGGATTACGACGCCGGACAGCAGGCTATTCCGGATTTAAATGACGAAAGAATATTGAAATTAAACGGAATGAGGCGCGGCATAATGTATGCCGACGCGATAAATACGGTTTCTTCCGCTTACGCTCAAGAAATCTTAAAGCTGGAATTAGGCGAGGGGTTAGACGAGCTTTTAAAGGAAAAACGCTCCCGCCTTTTTGGCATTTTAAACGGCATTGACTATGATGTTATGAACCCGGAAACTGATTTATATTTAAAAGAAAATTATTCCGTTAAAAATTTTATGGAACGTCGCGAAGCTAATAAATTGGCGCTGCAAAAACATTTTGATTTGCCGGAAGATAAAAATAAGTTTGTAATTGGCATAGTTTCTAGAATGGATGAGCAAAAAGGATTTGATCTTATTATGGAAGTCGCGGACGCGCTTTTTTCCAATGTTGATTTTCAAATGATTGTTTTAGGCGGCGGCGACAATAAATATCGCTTGTTTTTTCAAGATTTAGAAAAACGATATCCTAAAAGAATAGCTGGTCATTTTATGTATGACGCGGTATTGCCCAGAATGATTTTTGCGGGGTCCGACGCAATACTTATCCCTTCCCGTTTTGAACCTTGCGGTTTGGTGCAAATGGAAGCCATGAGATATGGCGCGATTCCTATTGTCCGTAAAGTGGGCGGCTTGGCTGATTCGGTTGTTGATTTTGATCCGCAAAAAGAAGAGGGGACGGGATTTGTTTTTGAAAATTTTGACTCGTTTGCTTTGCTGGTTGCCATAATCAGGGCAAAAGAAACGTTTAGAAATAAAAAAGAATGGCACGGACTGGTGGGGCGGGCGATGAAGCAGGATTTTTCTTGGCAAAAGTCGGCCGAAGAATATGCCCGTCTTTGCAATTTGGCGATGACGTTTAAAAAAGAAGAAAAAACTATAAAAGATTTAAGTTAAAATTATGTACTGGGCTAATTTTTTACACATTTATCAGCCGCCGACGCAGAAACCTTATTGGATAAACAGGATAACCGCTGAATCGTATCGGAAGATTTTTCAGGAATTAAAACGCGCGCCAGACGCCAAGTTAACTTTGAATATCAATGGAATTTTACTGGAACATTTAGATAATTATGGGGAAGATGATGTGATAATTGAAATGAAAGAATTGCTGGGAAAAGGCCAGCTGGAGTTAACTGGCAGCGCGAAATATCATCCGCTTCTGCCGTTTTTACCGGACAATGAAATTGTAAGGCAGATAAAATTAAACGAGGAAACTCATAAGAAGTATTTCGGAGATTTGTATAAGCCGAAGGGATTTTTCCCGCCGGAAATGGCATTTACAAAACATATTGCTGAAATTGCCGCGGATTTAGGTTATGAATGGATTATCGTTGACGAACTTTCATATCCGTTGGCCGCAAAAAATTTAAAGCCGGATTATTCAAAAATTTATACCGTTAAAGGTTTAAAAGATTTTAAAATATATTTTAGGGAAAGGAAGATGAGCTGGATTATTCTTTCGGGCCAAGTTGGTACGGGCAATTTATTAATACAGGGGCTGGGCGGGCGTTTGGAAAAAAATGAATATCTTTTAACCGCGATGGACGGCGAAACCTTCGGCCATCATCGGCCGGGATTGGAACATCTTTTATTTGAGATTTATAATTCTCCTCTTTTAAAAACCGCGCTGATATCCGATTTGCCGAAATATTTTGAAAAACGGGAAGCGATTGATCCTTTGCCGTCCACGTGGGCTTTAATGGAAAAAGATCTGGAAAAGAAAAAACCGTTTTCCCGGTGGAAAGACGAAGATAATATAATTCATAAAACGCAGTGGGAATTGACGAATTTGGCGATAAAAACAGTTGGCGAGGCTGATAAAAATAATCCAGGGTATGAGATTGCGAGGTTTGCCTTGGATAAATCATTGCATTCTGACCAATATTGGTGGGCGTCCGCTAAACCGTGGTGGAGTATTGAAATGATAGAAAGGGGCGCTAAAGAACTTTACAACTCTATTTGTTTGACACCCAATGTTAAAAACAAAATAAAAGGAAAAGCCAAAGATTTTTATCATCAGATTATTTTTACGGCTTTTGATTGGCAGCGGGAGGGAGTGGTGGATACTTTGGCTAAAGAAGAAGATGAAGAAATAAGGCAAATGACCGATGTGGGTTTGCCGAAGCTTCCCAAAAGCGAAGTGGATAAAATTATCGGACGGTTGGAAAAAGAAATGAATGATTTGGCGGGAAAACAGGAATTTGAAAGGGCGGCGCAAATGAGAAACAGGATAAATGAATTGAGAAGGTATGAAACCGAAGACAGCTCTGCCGAATTTTTTACAAAAGAAGACATTAAAAGGTTTTAATAATAAAATTTTTAAAATTTTTTAATAAGATTTAGTTTGTGGATTTTAGTTTTTATGGCTATTTATCTAAATGATAAATTCTAAATTCTATATTCTAAATTTTAAAAAATGTTTAATCAAAATATTTTAACGGATTGGATTGATCAAAACCCCCTGCTTTTTATTTTGTTTTTGACATGGACCATGATTTGGAAGGGGATGGCTTTATGGAAGGCCGCTTTAAATAACCATCAAAAATGGTTTATTGCTCTGTTTATATTAAACACCTTGGGGATTTTGGATATTCTTTATATTTACGTTTTTTCCAAAAAGAAAACCGCCCTGCCGGAAAATAAATAACGATATTTTGCCAATTCGGATTTAATTTGACATTTTTACATTATTGTTGTATTCTATAATAAGGGATTTAACTTAATTGATAAAAATAATTTAAAATTATTTTTTGTTTATTTTTAGTTATTTAGTTAAATAATAATTATGAATTTTTTTGGCGGTGAAAATTCAAAAAAAGAAATTAAGGAAAGAAAAGTTTTGGTTGAAATAGAGGTTGATAATCTTTGGAATAAAGAAATAACAACCCCTTTTGAGGAAATTAAGAAAAAAGGGTTTCGACCGATTTTTTCAAGCTTAAGAGTTTTTGACAAAAAATTAGACGATATTACTTCGGAAGAGTATGATATGGTTTTGAAAGGTGTGAGTAGGATTATGGTTGAAAATATTGCTGACATTAGAAAAAAAATATTTAATGATGAAACAGCAGATGGTTCTGATTCTATCAGTCAAGAGGATATTTTTTCTGTGTTGCGAAATAATTTAGATAAAAAGAATCTTGTTGTTGACGAGGATGGGCTGTCTAGATGGGTTCCGAATTATAAATCATTAAAACAATTTCCAAAAGAAAAGCAAGAAAATATTGTTAATTTGAGAAAAATATTTTCCAGTGTGTTAACGGATGACGAATTGCTTTATAAATGTATGGTGCCTAAAGAAAGAGTTGCAGATTATGTGCGCAGTTTGGTGGCAGAGATTAATGAAAAATATGAGTTGGGGTTAATCGATGGCGATATCCAGCGGGCGGTTTCTGGTCTTTTAGGCTACGGCCCCAAGTCTTCGCATTGTTCTGAGACAGACGCAATAATTGATTATACCGATTTTTCAGATCGAGATCTGACGGAAGATTGGCGAAGAAATAATTTGTATGGAGTGCTTTGCGAATATGCCGATGATTATCATGAATTGCGTTATTATCTTCAGCAGGTGGAAAAAACTAAGATTTTCTTTAAAAATTATTTTCCGGAATTTTATAAGGATATTTCGGTAAAAGTTTTGGTTTTATATCCTATTTATGGAAATATCTTTATTCCTTCTGTTGAGGGAGGGATGACATTTAGAGCCGCCGAGATGATGCGTTGTTTTTATGACGATACTGGCATAAAAAAAGATGCATTATTCCAGATTGAAGCCAGCAGTAATTTAAAAGGCAAGCGGGATTTGGGCATGATGGAGACTTTTAGCGTTTTTGACGCGGATAAAACTAGTCAGCATTCGGAAACGGATGGCAAAGAAAAAATTAGCAAAACCGTTCTTAGGAAAAATCAGGATTTTCATGTGATGCTCCATGAATATTTTCATTTGGTATTGAATAAAAAATATCCCTTGCCTGAAAAATATTGGAATGCTTCTGCCGACGATCCGGATGTATTTTTTTCATCATATCGAGTTTGGGGCGAGGGTATAAGCATTTTGGGAGAATTGATAGCCGATGATATAGTTTTAAAAAATGCCGAGAAATTAGGCCTTTCAAAACGAGATATTGCCGATTTTGAATATCTTAAACAATCGCGGTTAAGAGAACTTAAGTCTGGCAGCCGCTTATTAAAAGAATTGGCTGGCAAGATGGAGGTTTTTAAAGATGATAAATTGAGAAATGAATATATAGAAAATTTATCTAAAAGAAGAAAAGAGCTGGTTGATTTTAAATCCGGATTAAAAAATATAGATGATTTATTTGAAGTTTCGGTTGAAATAGATGAAATTGATTCGGAAATAAACCGGCTGAATCAGCCAGAATTAAGAATGGCTTTAATCAAAGAATACGAAGATAATTATTGGAACGGCCGTAATTTTTATGACGGAATTTTTAAGTTTACTCACAAATTGTATAAAAAATTTGGCATGGATGAATACATGAAAATAATCAATAACTTGGATGTTAACAAGATTATGCAGATTAGGAAAGATTCAGAAGAATACAACCAGCTTTTGGGCAACCCCGATTTAATTATAGAAAAATATTGCAAAAATTAATATGGATTACGCTTTTAATCGTCGGGCGCAGTTTGATTATGAAATACTGGAAAAATTTGAGGCGGGGATTGCGCTTTTGGGTTTTGAGGCTGCGGCGATAAAATCCGGCAGAATCAGCATCGCGGCAAGCTATGTGGTGTTTAAAGGCGGCGAGCCGTATTTGATAAACGCCGACATTCCGCCTTATCAGCCGAAAAATACTCCGCAAGAATATGATTCTAAACGTTCGCGGAAATTGCTGCTTAAAAAATCGGAGATAAAATATTTGCTGGGAAAAAAAGAATCCGCCGGACAGGCAAACAATTTGTCCCGCGAGGACGATTCACCTTTCACACCGACGTAATGTTTCATGAATTCCTTGTAGCCCGTGTAAAGCGAAGTGACGTTGGTCGGACTCGCTGTTGTT
>CAYTHZ010000054.1:0-5857 GCA_964437745.1 uncultured Candidatus Saccharibacteria bacterium | reverse complement strand
TTGAATTTCTACCGAATATATGACCAATCATACCGAATTATTACAGAGAAAACCAATTATTCCACCAACTATTTTTGTCCATTAAACCCAGTATACCGATAAAAAACTTACCGATAAAAAACTTCAAGAGCCATTAAATAAGGCGACTGTGGATAAATATGAAAAAAAATATTAAAAAAATAAAATTTCCCGACGATGCCTCTGAGGCAGAGCGATATTTAGGAGTTATTATAGAAGATATAGATTCAAAAATGGATTTACTTTTTGAGGGTTTTGACAGCGTTCGGAAAGAGCTCGGAGGAAAAATTGACGATGTTCAAGAAGATTTAAATAGTTTTAAAACCGAGATGAGAGGTTTTAAAACCGAAACAAGAAATAATTTTAAGACAGTGTTTCAGTATCTTTCGCGCATTGATGAAGAAATTCAATTTATTAAATCAGAAATCGCTGATTTAAAAGACAAATTGGATAAAAAAGCCGACATTGAAAGATTGGAAAAATTAGAAAAGAGAGTTAATAAAATAGAAATTATTTTAGCCCACGAAAAAGGCAACATTTAATCCCGCTTTTTAAATTAAAAAATCAAAACCGCCAAGAAAATTTTCTTGGCGGTTTTTAAAAAAACAAGGGCGTGTTTGCGCCCCTTTAAAAGTTAAATTTCCAGCTCATCGGCCAAGCCCGCAAACTCGGCTACTCTGCCTTTTACCTCCTTGATTGTTTCAATAGGACCCATCTGCCTTTGCTTTGGCATCGGCTATAAAATGTCAATGCCCGCGTAAATTCCTTCCACTCTCTCAATCACTTTTTTTAATGAAAATTCTTTTTCCGCTTTTTTTCGGGCCGCTTGGCCCATTTTTTTTGCCAAATCAATATCCGCGATTAATCTTTCCAAGGCGGTTTTTAACGCGCCTTTATCGCCTTTTTTAACTAAAATTCCGCAATTTTCATCTATGGCTTCGGGCGCGCCGCCGACATCGCTGATTATAATCGCCAGCCCGCGACTCATTGCCTCAATCGTGGTATAAGGAAACGCCTCGTAATCAGTAATCAAAACAAAAATATGCGACTCTTTTAAAATTTCCAAAACCTGCTCCCGTTTTAATTGCCCCGCTATTTTAATTTTCGCTCCTTCGCCTATTCTCTTTGCCAGTTCTTCTAAATTTTTTCTATTCGGACCATCTCCAACAATTATTAATTCCGCCTTTTCTTTCAAAGAATTGTCCATTTCACAAAAAGCTTCCATAAGAATATCCGGCCTTTTGGGAGAAGCCAGCCTTCCCGCAAAAACAATTTTTAACGGATGCTGCCATTTTTTTTCCGGCAAATCGCCCGCAATTTCAATGCCATTGTAAATTAACGCCAATTTTTTAGGATTAACTATTTTATAACGCAAAGCCAAATTATAATCGTATTGCGAAACACAAATAATTTTCTGCGGAATTAATCCGATGATTTTTTCGGAAACAACGCCTACAATTCTTCTCCACAAAGGCGCGCCTTCGGTAAACGCCCAGCCGTGAACCGTATAAACAATTTTTTTTCCGCAAAAAAAAGCCGCTATTCTCCCTAAAAGCGCAGCCTTGGCGCTATTCACATGAACTATGTCCGGATTAAAATCCTTAATCGCTTTTACAATTTCCAAAAACGCCAAAAAATCCTTAATCGGATGCGGAGCGTTTAAAAAATATTTATTGGGATAAAACTTTATCTTCGCGCCTACGGCTGACAGACCTCCGGCTGCCGCCGCCTCTCGCTTGCCTTGACCCGCAGCCCGTAATCCGTAATCCGCGTTATTCTGCGACGCCCTTTGTTCTAACCATCCGCCCGGATAAGCCATAACCGCCGCCTCGTTTCCGGACGCGTTAAAATGCGAAGCCAGCTGCCAAACATAAGTTTGCGCCCCCCCAATTTCCGATTTAGTTATAAGGCATAAAACCTTCATAGAAAATTTAGGATTTTTAATGCTCTGCGCTTAATTAATTAAAATAACCATTATTATAATATAATAAGAATGGTTATTTATTTGTCAATAACTTGCGCTCATCAAGCGCTAATAAAGTAGACTTTAAAATAATTATTTGATAGAATGATACTAAACCATAAAAAATATATGATCCCAAAAAAAATTCATTATTGTTGGTTTGGAAAAGCCCAAAAAAACAAGGTTTTTTGGCAATGCTTGGAAAGCTGGAAAAAATATGCGCCTGACTTTGAAATAAAAGAATGGAATGAAGAAAATTTTGACGCAACCACGCATCCATTTGCCGCCAGAATGCGCCGAGAAAAACACTGGGCTTTTGTTTCCGATTACGCCCGGCTTGCTATTTTAGAAAAAGAAGGCGGAATTTATCTGGACACAGACATGCTTATTGTTCAGTCGCTTCGCCCAATGCTTAATACCGATTGCTTTTTAGGCGAAGAAGAACCGGGCATTATCAGCGCGGGAATCATAGGCGCCGCGGCCAATCATCCTTTTATTGGCGCTTGTAAAAAATATTATGATTGTCATCCCGAAAACCGAACAACAATACCCCGCATTCTGACAAAAATATTTTTAGGATACGAAAACAAAAAATCTATCGCCGTCTATCCGCCAAAAACTTTTTATCCGTTTTCCGCCAAAGAAATAAAAAATTACCGCGGGCAAAATTTGCCGCCCGAAACATACGGCGTTCATCTATGGAGTTATTCGTGGGGCCACCCCTTAAACAAGCTTTTTAAAAAATTCGGAATTTATGAATCCGGAAAAAAAATCAGCGAAAAGCTCGGAATAAAAAAGATTCTTAAAAAAATATTCAATTTTGTCTAAATTATGAAATTTAGCATTATTACCCCGACATATAAGCGCGCGGAAAAATTACAACGAGCGATTAATTCCGTTTTGGCGCAATCTCGCCAAGACTGGGAAATGATTATTGTTAACGATTCTCCCGGCGACGAATCGTATTCAAAAATTTCAACCGCGCTTAACGACATTAGAATAAAATATTTAGTCAATGACGCCAACCGGGGAGCCAATTTTTCGCGCAATCGCGCGCTTGACGCCATTGCCCCAGATTCAGATTGGATTATTTTTTTAGACGACGATGATTTCTTGGCGCAAAACGCGCTTACAACGCATGCCGATATTATCCGAGAAAACCCAAATCAGCGCTGGATTATTACCAATCGAGCCTATAAAGACGGGTCGCCAATTACGCAAGCGCCCAAAAACCGCGCGATTTATTCATATGCCCGCGATTACCTTATAAAAAAAATTATCAAAAATGACGCCACTCACTGCATTAAAACCGAACTCATTAAAAATATTCGCTTTCCCAGCCTTATTAAACAAGGAGAAGAATGGCTTTTTTTCTTTCAAATCAAAAATCCTATTTTTTATTGCGATATAAACACCACGCTTAGCGACGGGTATGACAAAACCCATGGCCTTAATTTTCGCAAAAGATCGGCAATGGAACAATTGCGCGCGCTAATCTTAATCATTAAAGAAGGCCGAAAATTCAATATTTTAACGTTTTATTTCTTTTTATATATATGCATGCGCCTTATGCGCGCGATTATTAAGTAATTTTGATATGATATACCTTTCCCGGTCCTGGTGGAAGAACAAATGGGTTGAAGTGGGTTTCCAAAAATATTTTCAAAACGCCTTATGGATGTTCCTTTCAAGAATATGCGCGCTTGCCATATCTTTTTTAACAACAATATATATCGCTCGAATCCTCGGACCAACCAATTATGGATATTTAAGTTATGCTGTCAGTTTTACCGGCCTTTTTGCCTTTATGGCTTCGCTGGGCATTGACGGGATTCTCTACCGGGATCTGATAAAATATCCCGAAAGAAAAAATAAACTTTTGGGGACCGCTTTTATTGCGAGATTTGTCGCCGGATTATTCACCGCGATGATTGTTTTGTCGTCAATGCTGTTTGTTTCAGAAAACGACGTGTCCAGAGTCCTTATCTTTATTTTGTCCGGAACTTTTATATTTAACTCGTTCCAAATCATTCTTTTTGAATTTCAATCTCGCGCAGACTCCAAATATCCGTCAATAATAGCGTTGTTCATAACCATTTTCCTGAATCTTCTCAAGGTCGCGTCTATTGCCGCCGGAAAGGGCGTAATCTATCTTGCGCTAATCCTTCTTCTGGAATCATTATTATACGCGCTGTCATATATTTATATTTATGTCAAAAAAGCCAAACAATCCGTCATCGCATGGCAATTCGATAAATCATATTTATACGCGCTTCTTAAAGACAGTTTTCCGCTCGCTGCCATCAGCGCTTTTTCTCTTATATATGCCCGCATTGATCAAGTTTTAATCAAGCATATGATTGATACTGCTTCCGTGGGCATATACGATGCCGCGGTAAAAGTCGCCGAATTATGGTCGTTTATTCCCGGAATCCTTGTGGCCGCGCTCTATCCCGCCATCGTAAACGCCAAAAAAACCGCCGAAGAATTATACAACAAACGTCTCGGGAAATTAGCATTATTTCTTTTTGTCTTTGCCGTTGCCGTCGCGTCGTTCACCGCGCTTCTTGCCCCTTATATTATAGATGTTTTATACGGCAACGCGTTTATTGGCGGAATTTCGGCGCTAAAAATATATGTTTGGTCAACCGCAGGAACATTTCTGGGAATATTAATCATTCAATATCTAATCACGGAAAATTTAAGAAAAATATTGGCTTTTGTCGGATTTTTGCCGATGCTTATTAATGTCCTGCTCAACATAATATGGATACCGGCTTATGGCATTATTGGCGCGGCATATGCCACCCTTTTATCGTATTCAATGATTCCTCTTTCATTATTATTATTCAAGCCCGCAAGGAACAGAATTGTTGCGATATGCAAATCGCTTTATGAAAAGAATATATAACGCGATCAGAAAATATTTATTTAAAGACACAAAATTTTTCTTTCTGTATTGCTGCAGATATTTTCAGGGCGCTTATCAATGCAAAGCGATGTTTTATGACGATGAAGAAATTGCGGCATTGATACGGGACGGAAAATCTATTTTAAGGATAGGCGACGGAGAAATTGGAATATTGCACTTTAACACAAGCGACTACCAAAAATACAGCGATGAAATTCGCCGCGACTTCGCCAAAATAATAAAAAATTATACCGATGAATCTCCATATATATTAAGCATTCCAATTTTTGTAAATTATACCAATCGGGAATTACGCGATTTAGGCCCCAATAAGTTGAGGCTCTGGATGCCGCTGAAAATAACCTACGAATTATTGTTTAATAAGCGCGCAAAATATATTGACGCTCATTTATTCTATAAAGATAATAAGTTCAAAAAAATCGTTCTCCCCTATATTCTTACAAAAAAATTTATTCTGGTAACTAACGAGGATAATAAAAAAGAAGTATTAAATACTTCTTTCGCAAAAAATATTTTTGATTATGTTTTGTGCCCCGACCAAAGTTCGTACGAAAACCGGCATGAAGCGCAAGCAAATATTATAAAAATAATAAACCAAAGCGGATTGCCGAAAAAAGAATTTGTTATCCTTTTGGCTGCCGGGATGGCGAAAACAATCATTTATGAATTGTCTTTAAATGGCTATCAGCTTTTTGATATCGGCAAGGGCATAGAAGGGTATTATAAAGATGTAAGCTTAGAACATCTTTCTGTTTGAGCCGCCGCGAATGTATTTGCAGACAACCTCTATCTGTGAATTAATATTGTTTTCGTCGTTCATCCAAGTTTTTAAGTCGATATTTTTTTCATCCATAGCAAAAAAAGAGTACCCAAAATTACGCAAAAATATTATTAATTCCAGAGATTTTCCCGCATAATCTTGCTCATAGAAATTCGGACTAAAT
>CAYTHZ010000053.1:0-5874 GCA_964437745.1 uncultured Candidatus Saccharibacteria bacterium | reverse complement strand
CCTTAAAGCCTTTCCTTCTTTCGGCGACGGAGTAATTCCACAAAGAAAAATTGCAGACACTCCGGCCGCGTCGGCCGTACGAAAAATAGAGCCCACATTATATAAGCTCCTGATATTATGGCAAATCACATAGAATTCTCTTTGCATAAAAAATAAATAACGAATATAATATAAATATAAAGACGAATAACAAAATAATCAAGAAAAGCAATTCTCCTATTAAATAAAAAACATTCGCGGCATTAAAAAAAGTTCGCGAATTTGAATTTTTTTATGATAAAACGATTTCAACATAAAGAATTCATATGGATTGACATCACCATACCTTCCGCCGAAGACATTAACAACCTTAAAGAACAATTCCACTTCCATCAAATTGTCTTGGACGAGCTTTTAACTCCGTCTTTTAAAACCAAAGTGGAACACTACGAAGATTATCTTTATTTGGTTTATGGAGTCCCTATTTTTAATTTTGAAGAAAGAGTGGCCGAACACAAAGAAATAGACTTTCTTTTAACTCATAATCATCTTATAACCGTTCATTACTCCGATATAGAAATTATCCAAAAAATAATCGCCACCTGCGAAACAAACCCGGCCGCCAAAATAAATTATTTAGACAAAGGACCCCATCATCTTCTTTATATAATATTAGAAAAACTGCTTGGCAATATAATGCACCAAATTATTCATATCGGAGACCGCATAAAGCAAATAGAAAAAAAATGTTCGCCGGACAAGAACGGGAAATGGTGGAAGAAATCTCCCGCGTTAAGCGAGATATTATAAATATGCAAATCATAAACAGGCCGAATTCCAAAACCATAGATTCTCTTTTTGAAAAGGGGGAAAAATTTTTCAGCAAAAATTTTAAAATTTATCTTTCAGATTTGCAAAATGACAGTTACGAAATTTGGAGCTCTCTGGAACATCTGGGAGAAATGCTCAAATCTTTAGAAGAAACCAATTCTAATATTGTGAATATTAAAATCGACGAAACAATGAAATTTTTCACAATACTTGCTTTTATTTCCATTCCTTTGCTTTTTTTCACCCAAATATTTTCAATGAATACCGCCCACAATCCCATAATCGGGATTAAATATGATTTCTGGATTATAGTCGGAATTATAATAATAACCGCATCGGTAATCACTTTTTATTTCAAAAAGAAAAAACTCCTTTAAATAAAAAATCCCCGCCCAATGCGGGGATTTAAAATATTTCCCTTTTATCGTTTCACCCGATTCCCGCTGTTTAAACTTCGTTTAATGCGGGACTGCGGCTTCATTTGCTGTAAACCAACATTTTTATAAATAGAAACACCGATTTTATCGTTTTGCCCACTGAGGCGCCCGCCTTGCTTTTTTCAGGCCGTATTTTTTTCTCTCCACCATTCTAGAATCTCTGGTAATAAACCCTGCTCGGCGCAGCCGTTTTTTAAAATCCGAATTAAATTTAGCGAGAGCCAACGCAAGACCGTGCCTTATGGCTTCAGCCTGAGCATGCAAACCTCCGCCTTGCACCTTAATGGTTGTTACAAACCTGTCTAATGACTTCATTTTTTCAAGAGGAGATTCCACTATCTTTTGCAAAAACATATTGGGAAAATAAGAAGTGTGCGGCTTATTATTAACCATAGCCAGCTGATTCAATCCTTCTTTTTTTGTAAAAAGACGAACTCGGGCAACGGCAGTTTTCCGCCTTCCCACTGCTTCGGTATATTTTAAAACCTTTAAAGGAGCCGCCGGAATTTCTTGTTCCGGTTTTTTTTTAGCAATCTCCGAATCTACAATCGGCGTTAACGCAGCCGAAAGAACCTTTTCTTTCACGGGTTTCTTTTTAACTTTGGTTATTTCAGCGCCGCCGCTTTCCGTATTTTTTGAAATTGTTTTTTTTAACTTTATCACATTAAATAAAATTTAAAAAATAAAAAATAGAAAATAATCAGCCATTAGACCTGTTGCTTAATAATTTTCGCGGCGAAAACTCGATATTTTAAGGCGAGGCGAAGCAAAAATTTCGCAGGAATATATGGAATATATTTCAAGAAATTTTTGCGAAGCCGCAGCCAAAATAGCGAGTTTGCGGCAGAAAAGTTATTAAGCAATAGGTCTATTAATTAATCTTTTCAAGCAAAATAATTATCTAAATTCTAAATTATAAATTCTAAAACGAGTGAATTTCGTCTATTTCCCGGAAACTGGCTGTTTCCGGATTGAATTTTAGCCGCACCACGCCCAAAGGCCCGTTCCTATGTTTTTCTATCCTGATTTCCGCCACATTTATTTCTTCCAAAGACAGCGACTCCGGAGCCTTATCCCTGTCTTTCCTATAAATAAACATAACCACGTCTGCATCTTGTTCTATTGTACCAGATGCGCGCAAATCCGCAAGCCGCGGCACTTTTGTTTCGCGCTGTTCAACGGCGCGATTAAGCTGAGAAATTGCCAATACCGGCACGTTCAATTCTCTTGCAAGCGATTTCAAAGAACGCGACACTTCGCTTACCTGCTGCACTTCGCTGTCATAGGGCCTCAAAGAAGGAATTAACTGAAGATAATCCACCACCAGCATTCCCAATCCATGTTCCATTTGTAATCGCCTCGCCATTGTCCTTATTTGCATAATATTCGGAGACGGCGTATCGTCAACAAAAACCGGGATTGTTGACAGCTTTTCAATGGCTCTTCTGATTTTTTCAAAATCTCCTTCTTCTTTTTTCAACTTACCAGTCCTAATCCGCCAAAGATCCACCCCCGCCTCCGCCGAAATAAAACGGTCAACAATTTCTTCACGCGACATTTCCAGCGTAAAAATACCCACGGGTATTTTATCATCAAGCGCCGCAGCCCTCACTATGTCCAAAGCTAAAGATGTTTTCCCCAAAGAAGGCCTGGCGGCAAGAATTATGAGATTTGCCCTTTGAAAACCGGCTAATAAATTATCCAACCCGGAAAAACCAGTAGTTACGCCGCGGATATTTTGATCGCCCTTGTTAAGCTTATCAATTCTTTCAAAAGCGTTTCCCAGTTCTTGCCTCAGATGGAAAAATTGCTTTCTAACTCCGCGGCTTTGAATCTGAAAAAGTTTTTGCTGGGCGTCGTCTAAAATAGTATCAATATCTTCTTTTTCATTAAAACCAATTTCGGCAATGTCATAAGAAGCAGAAATTAAATCCCTTAAAATTCTTTTATTATGGACCATCTCGGCATAACCGGCGATGTGCGAAGCGGTGGGAACGGAATTAACCAAGGAAGTCAGATAACCAAGTCCTCCTATTTCGTCTAGAAAATTTTTTTCTTTAAGGCGGGAAGAAACGGACAATATGTCAATCGGCTCTTTGCGGCCGTAAATATCGAACATCGCTTCATAAATCTTTTGATGAACGGGTTTGTAAAAATCGCGCGCTTCCAAAAAATCAGCCACTTTAATTATGGCATTTTTATCAATCATCAAAGCGCCCAATACCGACTGCTCCGCTTCTATATTTTGAGGAGGTAATTTATCCATTAAAATATTCAATAATAAAGATTCAAAATTTTCCGCCAAAAACGGATCCCCGCCTTCGCTCGACTACGAATAGGCAGGCGCCTTGAGCAGAAATATAATTTCAATATTCGGAAAACAATATTGTTGCGTTAAATTCTTGAATCTGCCTTTGTAAACTTTAAACACGATTCTATTTTCTACTTTCTATTTTCTATTTTCTAAACTTATTGACAATCTTAACAACTGCTCCCTTTTCAGCGTCTTCTAAAAGAAAGCCTGCATTTTCTATGGCATGACGAATTTTATCCGCTTCTTGCCATTTTTTTTCTTTTCTCATTTTTTCTCTTTTTTTAATCAGCGGCATTATTTTTCTAACCCGACTTGCTTTTAGGCGGCCTATTTTATAATAACATTCTAAACCCAATCCAAAAACTCGGTCAAATTCCAAAACCCATCGCAACTTCTCGCGAACCGGCAAATTCCCGTCAGCCAGCAAAGCATAGACATTAGCCAAAGCTTTCGGAATAGCCAAATTATCGTTTATGCATCGCAAAAAATCGGCTGCGTATTTTTTAATTGACAAATCAACCAATCGGCTATTAAATTTCTTTTTTGGGATTATCCCAAGATTATCCACAACTATTTGCGAATTATAATTATTGCCAGAAATTTCATTCATTAGAGTCAAATTAACAATGTCAATTCTTAATTTTTCCAAAGATATTTGAGCCGCGTTCAAACTATCCCAAGTAAAATTCATTTGACTCTGATAGTGGCAAGAAAGGCAAAGATGCCGAAACGCCAGCGGATCAATATTTCTTTTTTTAATATCGCTTAAAATAAAAATATTGCCTAATCTTTTTGCCATTTTATTTCCCTCTATCAACAAGTGTTCTCCTTCAACGAAATAATTTGCTAATTTTTTTGAAAAAGCGGCTTGGGATTGGGCTATCTCATTTTCGTGGTGGGGAAACAAAAGATCAATAGCTCCGGTATGGATGTCAAACGGCTGCCCCAAGTATTTTCGAGACATCGCCGAGCATTCAATATGCCAACCCGGCCTGCCAAAACCCCACGGGGAGCGCCACGCCGGCTCATCTATGTTCGCCAGCCTATCTTCTCTTAAGTATTCTTCGTTTTGCTGCATTATGTCGGAAATTCTGCGCGCTTTAGAAAATTTCCATAAAACAAAATCCGAAGCGCTCTCTTTTTGATATTCATCGGCGCTCACTCGCGCGCCAACTTTAATCTGCCTTTTTTTTAAATTTGACAGCTTTCCGTATTCTTTGAATTTAGCGATATTAAAATATATCCCGTCATCGACGATATAAGCATATTTCTTTTTTAAAAGGATTTTAATAATTGAAAGCATTGACGGAATATGTGAGGTGGCCTTGGGTAAAAAATGGGACCGCTTTATATTCAACGAAGAAATGTCTCTTAAAAAAGCATTAAAATATTTTCCGGTAAAATTTTCAATCTCTTTATGCCATTTATTTATTTCTTCGGGATGAATAATTTTTACGGCTTTTATAATTTTATCGTCAATATCGGTAATATTCATTGCCTGTTTTATCTTAAAACCGTTGTATTCCAAAACGCGGCGTAAAATATCGCTGAAAATATAAGTTCTTAAATTTCCCAAATGGACAAAATTATATACCGTCGGGCCGCAAGAATACATAGAAATAAAGCCCTTCTTTATGGGCTTTAAAATTTCTTTTTTGCGAGAAAAATAATTGTATAATTTTATATTCATTCCATCAAAATAAAACACCGCGCATAAACGCGCGTTATCAAAAACTCACTTCCAGCGCCCTTTGAATGCCGGAATTTTTTACAGAACCGATAACCGCGACAGAATTGGAGCGAGATACTATGGAATAAGCTGTTTCATTTGTCATTTTTCCATCGCTGTTGCATGCAATTGGCAATTCAGTTCCGCTTGGCGGTGTTTTAAACAAATTAAAAAGATAACACTCTATTCCAGAATCAGCGGCATAAAAAGCTTTTACGGAATCCGACGCGCCAGTCGCGCCCCTCATTTTTAAAACGCTTATTGTCCCCCAGTTTAAACTCACCAAAACAACGCTGCTTAATATTAAAACCGTAATTAAAAAAGTTTGACCTTTCACCAGCTTACAACCCGCAACATACAACCTGCAACAGTTCAATTTGTCGCCAATTGTTAGTCGTTGGTTATTGGTTAAACCATAACCTATCTCAAAAATACAAGTATTTAATCTGTATTTCGACTTCGCTCGGATAAAATTGAAAACAAGGTTTTCACTTTTACTCCTCGCTCATCGAAATAAATTTTCGCGTTGTTTCACGTTTTGCTTCGCCCCGTTAGAAAGTCCGGCCGAGTTTTTGCCGCTCAAC
>CAYTHZ010000052.1:2908-5954 GCA_964437745.1 uncultured Candidatus Saccharibacteria bacterium | reverse complement strand
TTGATTGGATTGAATAATTTAAAAAGCGCGCGAAATCAAGAAATAAATAATTTAAAAATGGAAAATAATTTTTTAAAAAGCGAAATAGAAGAGATGAAAGAGATTAAAAAAGAAAATGAATTTTTAAGAAACTTTTTTGATTTGGGAAAACCTGCCGGATTTAAATATATTTTGGCGGATGTTTTAACCCGGGCGCCTTTTAATTATTCCCAGAATTTTATTATAGATAAGGGGAAAAAAGACGGATTGAAAGACGGCGATATCGTAATTTGGACGGGAAGGATCCTTCTGGGAAAAATAAAAAAAACGGAAAATTATTCGGCGCTGGTTCGGACGCTGTTTGACGAATCCGTCAAAATAGACGTTTTAATCGGAGAAAAAACCATAGGTCTGTTAAAGGGCGGAAAATCAAAAATCGTCATTGAATCTATTTCTAAAAATGATAATATGAATATAGGAGATGTCGTTTCGGTCTCTTATTTAAGCGGAGATTATCCCAAGGGATTAATCGTGGGCAATGTAAAAAAAATTATTGACGAGCCCCAAGAGCTTTTTAAAAGAGCGGAGGTCTCAACGTCCTACGGCTGGATGGATGTGGATAAAGTGATGGTGTTAATTAGTGAGTAATAAAAGTCATCTCAAAAATATATATCTGCGTAAATCCGCGTAATTATCCGCGCTAATCCGCTTCTATTAATTATCGCGCGTTTCATAAAACTATAAATTATGGTTAAGAATATTTTAAAAAACAAAAAAAAGATTGTTATAATGGGCGCCGCCGGCAGGGATTTTCATGTATTCAATATGCTTTTTAGGGATAATTCGGATTTTGAGGTCGTCTGTTTTACCGCCGCCCAGATTCCTTTTATTGAAAAGAGGATTTATCCTTCTGAATTGGCCGGAAAGCTGTATCCGAAAGGAATCAGGATAGTATCCGAAGATAAATTACCCGATATTTTAAAAAGAGAAAAAATAGACGAATCGGTTTTCGCTTACAGCGATGTGCCTTTTAGCTATGTGAAAGAAAAAGAAAAATTGGTTAAATCGTTTGGAGTTGAATTTTCAGTTTTTCCCGTTGAAGAAACAATGCTGAAATCAAAAAAACCTGTTATTGCGGTTTGCGCGGTGCGCACCGGCTGCGGCAAAAGCCAGACAACCAGAAGAGTCGTTGATATTTTAAAAAAAATCGGGAAAAAGGCTGCGGTTATCAGGCACCCGATGCCTTACGGAGATTTGAAAAAGCAGGCGGTTCAGAAATTCTCCGAATTAAAAGATTTGAAAAAAAATCATTGCACCATTGAGGAAATGGAAGAATACGAGCCGCATATTTTAAACAAGACTGTTGTTTTCGCCGGGGTGGATTACGGAAAAATTTTAAAAGAGGCGGAAAAAGAAGCGGATGTAATAATCTGGGACGGCGGAAACAACGACACGCCGTTTATAAAGCCGGATTTATGGATAACTTTGGCGGACCCGCACCGGCCGGGGCATGAATTAAAATATTTTCCCGGAAAAGAAAATTTTTTAAGAGCCGATGTCGTTTTAATCAATAAAATTGATTCCGCCAAAAAAGAAAATGTTGAAAAAATAATAAAAAACGCGGAAAAATACAATCCAAAAGCTAAAATTATTCTGGCGAAATCCGAAATTTTTTGCGCCAAATCGGAATTGATAAAAGAGAAAGTTGTTTTAGTCGTGGAAGACGGCCCGACTTTGACTCACGGCGGGATGAAATTCGGCGCCGGTTATCTGGCGGCTTTAAAATTCAAAGCTAAAAAAATCATTGACCCGCGGCTTTACGCTTTCGGCGCCATAAAATTCACTTTTGAAAAATATCCCGAAATCGGAAAAGTTTTGCCGGCCATGGGATACAGCGGCAGGCAATTAAAAGATTTGGAAAAAACAATAAATAAAGTTCCGGCCGATTCGGTAATTTTGGGAACACCGGTGAATTTAACTAGATTTCTGAAACTAAATAAGCCAGCGGTTATAATAAGATATGAATTAAACGATTTTAAAAAGCCGAATCTGGAAGATGTTATTTCCTCTTTATTTTTTTGATTTTTCTCTGCGATTGTCCCTTTTTTTCTTCTGTGGATAACCCCCCCCTTTTCTTAAAAATAAAATTAAAGTATTATAAATATAATATATAGAGACGCGTGATGTGAAATTCCGTTAAGTAAAACACTGATAAAGTGGATAAAATAAAGAGATTAGACCAAGTTTTTTGGGTAAAATGATAGTATGAGTACTATTTCTCCCCAAGCTCGAACTAATCTCGAGCTCATTTTAGCAGAAATTGATGCTCTTTGTAAAGGTTTAAGGTTTCCCAAAAGGAAATCAAGGCGAGGTCGCAAGTCCGAATATCCAAACAAGTTAATAGTTAAACTGATGATTATTCAACATTTGCTCGGATTTACTTCGGAAAGGTCATTTTTGAGATTTGTTCCAGAGTTTAAATGCGAACAATTTAATAAATTACCAGACCAATCACAATACAATCGCCGGGCTAAAAGTCTTAAAACCATAACCGAGAAATTGATTTCTAAAATGTCGCCCGCTTTGGCAATTGATAAATCAAGATTGAGAATTTTAGACACTACCCCTGTTCCAGTCGTAAAGATTAGTCGAGCCAAAAGAAGAAAGATATTTATGGATAAAAAGCAGGCATCTATTGGATATCGCGCTGCCCAAAGAACGCATTATTGCGGTTTAAAACTGAATTTATTCGTCAATCAACGGGGAATTCCTTATCAATACCGCTTAAAGCCAGCCAATAAATCGGATATTAAATGTTTGGAAGAAATACTGGTTGAACAGAAAAACAGCAAACTTTCAGACACGGTTTTAATAGCTGATAAGGGATATATCTCCAAATTCAATAAAGACTGGTTTAAAAAATGTTGGCGAATAACCTTGATTACTGGATACAGAAAAAATCAGAACAAACAAAACACCAAAAGAGAAAAACAGTTGTTAAAAAAACGGAAAATCATTGAAACGGTCATCGGGCAGCTAAAGGACCAAATGAATCTAGATAAACTCA
>CAYTHZ010000052.1:0-2808 GCA_964437745.1 uncultured Candidatus Saccharibacteria bacterium | reverse complement strand
ATGAATCTAGATAAACTCAGAGCCAAATCCTATCAGGGGTTATCATCCAGAATTAACAACATTATCTTTACCTTTATTTTCGGAGTATGTTTCAACAAGAAATATGGTCGGAACCCGTTAAATTTAAAGAGCATCCTCGCTTAATTGAATTTCACATCGCGCGTTATAGAGAAATTTTATTAGAGCGCAATTGATTAATCTTTAAAGATTTTCATATTGCTCTTTAACTAAAATATTAATTGAGGTGTATTCATTGTATTCATAGAGAATGAAATTATTAAGTTAACCATTATGAATAATATTCAAAATCAAAATGATTCTATGCGGCGGATAAAGGCGCCCTTGGTTATTGCCATTGTTGCCGTTATTTTGGTTGCTTTGGTGGTTTTTGTCGTTTTTTTTGCTAATAAATATGGATTATTTTCTGACTCAGAAACTAGGCTGCTGTTAGAGAAAAATCCTCGCGGCGTTATTTCGGAAAAGACAAAGAATTACGTGATTGTTGATTTGGGTAACGACCGGAAAGTTAAGATTGAAAAAGACGATTATAATAGGCTTTCCCAAATCGTTTATCCGGAAACAGTCGCGGAGGGAGAAAAAATTTCTCCCACCGCCCAAACTATTTTTTGGAATGATTTACAAGCCGGCGATTTAATAAAAATAGATCCGAAGAAGCAGGAAATTTCCGTTGAGGTAAAATATAATGATCAAAATCAAGAACAGCCGCAAGATAAAGTATATATTATAACTCCCGAAGGCGAGAAAATAGAAATACCTTTTAACAAGGGCGACGGATTTTTTGGATTTTAAATTTTTTAAATTAAACATTATAAATTTTAAAATAGGCGCCTGCTAGATTTGTTTTGTTTGAATTTGCAAAATAGCGAATTCATGGGACAGGCGGGCAATTTTCAACAACATGACAATAATTTTTCCCAAGAAAGCCTTTGTATCAATATCAATTTTCATATTTGTTGCAGTCGTGCAATATTATTATCTTGTGGCAGTTGCCGGCGCGCAAATTGAAAGGACGCCTATTGAAGGGACGTCTGCTCAGGCGGATAATTTTTATTGGAATTTCCAAACCAATTGTACTAACCGAGCCAGATGCGGCGCTTCTTATGGTGCGTCGAGCATTTGGCCCCCGCTTGTTATTTTCGGCTACGCCTACGATTCGGCCGATAAAAGTTATAATCCGGCATTGAAATTTATCATCAACAACGACCAGGAAAAAATAATCGCGAACGAAACAAAATATATTTTAAGATGGGACCGGGACCTTATGGCTTTTTGGAATCAACATGGATTTAATTTAGCCATAAAAAAAAGCGACGGTTTTAAGGTGGGAAACAATACCCTGATTGTTTATATGCAAAAAAAAGATCTTTCATGGCAGTTAATGGGACCTGCGAAAAATGTTTATGTAGATAATTTTGAAGCGCCTTGTGCTTACAATCAGGCGACTATTTTGGAGGACAAAATCTTTCCTTTTACCGGCAATACTCCTTTATGGGGTAATGATGCCGCCCCCACTAATGTTAATAATTATCGCCAGATTATTTTTACTTGTCCCGATTATCCTGATGATGTTTTTGGAGGAGGAAGTTTTTGGAGCTGGGAACCGAGCTTGATGAAAAGTTCTTGGGCTAACGCCGCAATTAGCGATTCGGCAAGAGGAAATAGTTTCACTAGTTTTACTCAAGCTTGCCAGAATATCGATCTTTGTTGTGGGCCGATGGATTCTGGCAAAACTTTGTCTGGAAGGCACACTGCATGCACAGAGCAGGAATATATATCAAAGGCATGGAATGGTTTTGGCGGATATACTTTCGTCGCTGGTAATGCCGACGCCACTTGGAATCCGCCCGACAAAATGATTATTAAGACTAAACAATTAGGAACTTATGTGTTGGAAGATCCGGCCAAAAGGGACCATACTTTTTGGGGATATGATTTTGAAATAAAAGGCGGCCAATTCTCTGACGGAAGATATGCCATATATCGTCGCTATCATAATCTTAAAGATTCCGGATTAGCTAATCCGAATTTAGCCAGCTTAGCCGGAAGCAATAGTCCTTTAACTTTTTCATCGATGATGTTCTATTATGATCCAAATCCTAATAAGCCTCCTATTTCTGAACCGAGTTGTTCTTTAAACGCTGTCGGTCAGTATTCTCAAAATTGTGTCATTCAGCCAGGACAGCCGTTGAGTTTTTTTAGTGATAAAGATATAGACAGCGACCATAAAGCAAGTTTTGATCCAGATGGATCAATTAGAGAATATAGATGGTTTTGGGGCGATGGATCGCCGGCGAGTATCATAGTTGGCACATCAAACGGTAATATAAATCATACTTTTAGTTCAATAGGAACATATATGGTTTCGCTTATCGTTGTAGATAATAAAGGAGTTAGCAATCAGAATGCCAACAATACTATAACGGTTAATGTAAGATCTTCGAGGTTTCCCACCCCCACCCCCACTCCTACTCCTACTCCTACTCCCACCCCCACTCCTACTCTCACTTCACCTCCCGTTACTATCAATTCTTTTTCTGCTTCTCCCAATCCCGCTTTTTCCGGACAGTCGGTTAATATTTCTTGGAGTTCTTCCGGAGCTTCCGCTTGCTCTGCTTCCGCCAATCCCGGCCTTGCTGGATGGAGCGGCAATGTGGGACTATCCGGATCAAGAATCATTAATAATATTTCTTATCCGCAAGGCGGCAAATACGCGCTTACCTTGACTTGCGATTCCGCTTCCCGCTCTTTGGATTTAATTGTAAAGCCCCGGATAATTTGGAAAGAAGT
>CAYTHZ010000051.1:0-5969 GCA_964437745.1 uncultured Candidatus Saccharibacteria bacterium | reverse complement strand
CGGAGCTTCTTCGGGAATTTCTTTTCTGATAAAAACGCTTTCAAACCATTCTTTAGCCTTCCCTGCCTTATTTTCTGAATGACACATCTTAACCAACTCAAAAGCCAGTTGTTTTTTTAAGTCTTTCGGGTTGGCTGCGCCGCTTTTAAATTCGCTTTTTATTTTTTTTATTTTATTTATATCCAAATAAGTGCAATCTGTAAAAATCTGGATTACAACTTCGTCCGGCAACGCCATTGCCTTCCCAAACATATCGTTCGGCGCGTCATTTAACGCAATATAATTACCCTCGCTTTTGCTCATTAATTTTTTCCCGGTTTTAGGATTTTCCAGGAGCGTGGTGCTTACCACGAACTTTTCTTTATTATGGTATTTTTTTTGCAGCGTCCGTCCGCAAAGCATATTAAAAGTTTGGTCAGTGCCGCCAATTTCACAATCCACATCCAAAACAACGCTGTCGTAACCCTGCATTAAGGGATAAGAAAATTCGTGTAAAAATATGGGTTTTCGATCTTTTATTCTTTTTTCAAACATATCCCTTTCGAGCATATGTTGAACCGTAAAATTAGAGGATATTTCCAGCGAATCCGCAAAAGACAGCTTGCTAAGCCATTGGCTATTTTTAACGATTTTCGGCGGATTTTTTTTATCGCTAAAATCTATTATTTTAGAAACCTGATCTTTCCAAGTTTTAATATTTTCTTCAACCTGCTTTTTGCTTAAACGAATCCGCGCGGCGGATTTATCCGTAGGGTCGCCTATCGTTGCCGTAAAATCGCCGAAAAGCATTATGGCTTCGTGCCCCAATTTTCGCAATTTTTCCAAAAGCATAAAATTAGTCGCATGCCCAATGTGAAGATGAGGCGCAGTGGCATCCGCGCCGACATAAATTTTCAGTTTTTTCCCGGAAAGCAAAACTTTTTTAAACTCTTCTTTGGACGGCAAAACCTCCGCCACCGAGCGGGACAAAATTTCATCAATTTGTTTTTCGTTTGCGTTAATCATTGAAATATAACAAATTTAGAAGTAAAATAAACAGCATTCGGATTATATTGTTTATGATAAAGCGCTTTGCTTACAAAAACAAGAAGCCGAGAGGCTTGTTTAAAAAAATTCTGCTGCCTCCTCTTTTTATAGTCATTGTTTTTTTAATATGGTCCGTTTTTTTCGCGCTTTCTTTAATCCAAGGCCTTCCCGACCCGACTCAGTTTGCCGATATTCCGAAAACTCAATCCACAAAAATTTACGACCGCTCCGGCGAAATTCTTATTTACGAAATCCATGGCGAAGAAAAAAGGACAATAATATCCAACTCGGAAATTCCCGAGTATTGCAAAAAAGCCGTCATTGCCATTGAAGATAAAAATTTTTATAGCCACCCTGCCTACGATCTCAAAGGAATATTCCGCGCCCTTTTTGTTAACCTGTTAAAAGGCGAAATAACACAAGGGGGGTCCACAATCACCCAACAACTGGTTAAAAACGCTTTTCTTTCCCCAGAAAAAACTTTTTCCCGAAAAATAAAAGAGTTTGTTTTGGCGGTAAAAATAGAAAAAAAATATAACAAAGACGATATTTTAGGCTTTTATTTTAACCAAATCCCCTACGGAGAAAACGCTTACGGCATAGAAGCCGCGTCTATTTCTTACTTCGGCAAACCCGCAAAAGACTTAACTATCGGAGAATGCGCGCTGTTTGCCGCAATAGTCAAAGCGCCGTCGTATTATTCGCCTTATGGCAGCCACAAAGAAGATTTATTAGAAAGAAAAAATTTCATTCTTAAAAAAATGAGGGAGCATGGCGATTTGGACGACTACGAGTATGAAAAATCTTTGGCTTATGAAATAAAATTTTTGCCCCCGCAAAAAGGATTAAACGCTCCTCATTTTGTAATGATGGTAAAAGAATATCTGGAAACCAAATATGGATCAGAATTTATTCAAAAATCTGGATTAAAGGTAATTACCACCCTTGATTTTGAAATCCAAAAATTAGCCGAGGAATCAATTAAAAAAGGCGCCGAAAGAAACACTAATTTATATCAAGGAAAAAATGCCGCGATGATGGTTGAAGATTCCAATACCGGCCAAATTTTAGCAATGGTCGGATCAAAAGATTACTTTGATATAGACAATGACGGCAATTTTAATGTTGTTACTCAGGGATTAAGACAGCCCGGATCTTCTTTTAAGCCATTTGTTTATTTGACGGCTTTTCAAAAAGGATATACCCCGGATACAATATTATTTGATCTGCCTACTGAGTTTGACACCACAGGCAATCCTAAAAACAGCTATCGGCCTAAAAATTTTGACGAAAAATTTAGAGGCCCTATTAATCTTAAAAACGCCCTTGCCCAATCGGTTAATGTTCCGGCAGTAAAAACATTATACCTTGCGGGTATTCAAGATACAGTTTCAAATGCCCAAAAAATGGGCATAAACACATTGGGAGATCCCGGACGATACGGACTTTCTTTGGTTTTGGGAGGCGGCGCAGTTAAACTAATTGATATGATTAAAGCATATTCTGTCTTTGCCGAAGAAGGAATTTTGCGCGAACAATCTTTTATTTTAAAAATAGAAGGCGCGCAAGGAAAAATCCTGGAAAAATATAAAGACCAATCAAAGGAAATAATAGATTCCGACCTCGCAAAAATTATCAACGATATTCTTTCCGACAATAATGCCCGCGCGCCTCTTTTTAACAATAGGTTAGATAACCCGATTTTCATTCCCGACCGCGCCGTAGCCGCCAAAACCGGGACTTCCGACGATTACCGGGATGCTTGGATTATTGGATACACGCCTTCTTACGTCGTGGGAATTTGGGCCGGAAACAACGATAACAGCCCGATGATTAAAAAAGCGGGAAGTATTTTGGCGGCTGTTCCTATTTGGCAGGATTTTATGAGCCAATTTTTATCTAATAAGCCCGATGAGAAATTTTCCGAACCTCCGCCAAAAAAAAATTCGTCTAAATCAATGCTAAACGGAAAATACATTGTTAGCTTTACGGCAAAAGACACGGAAAACAACGATGTCTATTATCCACAAATTCATAATATTTTATGGTACTTAAACAAAAGAGATCCCGAAGGACCAAGGCCGGAAGACCCCGGACTCGATTCCCAGTTTTGGAACTGGGAAGCTCCTGTTTTAAATTGGGTAAAGGATTTAAAAAACAAAGGCGTTGATTTATCAACCATTAACAAACCCCTTCCCCCTTCGGCGAAAGAACATATCGAAAACAACCAAGCTCCCAACAGCAATATTCCAACAACCACAAATCAAAGCGGTTCTTTATTACAAATAGAAATTCCCACCAACGGCTCTTTTATCACATTTCCCTTTCTTTTGTCGTTTACTAATGAAAACTTAATACAAACCCTAAATATTTTTTGGAACGACGAACTTATCAAATCGTTAACAGGAGTTGATTCGGGAGAACAAATATTAAGCATTGATGTTTCTCCCGAAAAAATTGATGTTCAAAACAAAATGGTTCTTGAAATAAAAACCGGCGACGGTTATCAAAGAGAAGAATTAATTTTATATAGGCGATAATCTAATTATCGCCGCTTTCTGCGCGCCAAAAATCGCCGGGTTTTATGCCCAAAAGGTCCGCCCCGCAAAATCCAGGGCGGATTTTGATTTTTTAAACAACCGCAAAAAATTAAAATTATTGCGCAACCTATGGTTTAATCGGCATTGATATATAAAAATAAGAATCGTCTTCCGTTCCTTTAAAAAACGCTGGTTTATCGCTTTCGTTTAGTCCGATAAAAACCGTTTCGTCATTAATGTTTTTTAAACCATCTAAAAGATATTTATAATTAAAACCTATTTCTATTGGATCCCCTTGAATTTTAGCGTCTATAAAAGCATTGTTTTCTCCTAAAAAAGATTCTTGAGAAAAAATTTCCATATCTTTTAAATTTTCCGGTATTTTTATTTTCACGTCATTAATTCTTCCCGTAAATATGCTGCTTAATTTAAGAGATTGAATAAATTGACTTTTATTGACAAAAATTTGTGTCCGGAAATTCTTGGGAATAACAGATTCGTATTCCGGAAATTTAACATTAACAAGCCGAGAAATTATTTTTGTTTCGCCAAATTCAACCATTACCTGATTAGCATCAAATTTTATTTTTATTTTTTCCGCGTCAATTGGCAAAATATCCATTATTCTGATAATTTCCTGAACAGATTTAAAAGGAATAACGAGTCTATGTTTTTCTTTGATTTTAGAATTAAAACTTTCTTTGTTTATATTTTTTTCTCCCAACCTTACGCTGTCGGTTGCCGCAATTTTTATCAAGTTTTTTTCATAATCTAAAAGAATGCCTGATATTTCCGATTTAGTTTCCGATGGAGAAATAATATTAACAACGCTTTCTAGTCCCTTTTTAAAAATATCTTTTTCTATCTCAATAATATTATCCTCTTTTACTTTTGGAATAATAGGAAAGTCTTCCGCCGGTAAACCGTTTACAGTTGTTTTATATTTATCTGTTTTTAATGTTAAAAATTGGTCTTTTATTTCAAAATTTATTTTTTCTTCATCCATGGCGTTTAAAACGCCGCTAAGGATATTCGCGGGAACGGTTAAATTATTTTTATTGCCTTCTTCTATTTTTCCGTTAAATTCAGAAATAATAGCCATTTCTAAATTAGTGGCTATAGTTAAAATTTTACCTTCTTGTTCTTTTATTAAGATGTTTTTTAAAATAGGCAAAGAAGAATTAGAAACGGTTGCCTTTTCAACCAAATTAACCGCCTTTTTAAAATTTTCTTTTAAACATTTTACTTTCATAAAAATTATTATTATATAAATAAATAGTAGTTGTAGTAGGGAATAAAATAATTGTGGAAAAACACGAAATTAATAATATTAATTAGATTAAACTATAAAACAACATGTGGAAAACCGTGTTAATAACAAAGACAATATGGTTATTAATTTTTTAAACTATTTTTAAAATTTAAATTTTGGAAAAAGAATTAATTTTGTTTTATTTTTATCCCTAATTAATATCGGGGTTATCAACACAATTTTAATATTATTAGAAACAATTTATCAACAATAAATCCTATTTGTTGTTGATATTTTCATAAAGGCGCTCTTTTATGATATTAATTTCATTGGTTGCTGAAATGTTAGAAATTAATTCTTCGGATATTTTTTCGCAGGCATGAATTGCCGTAGTGTGATCGCGATTGCCCAGCTTGGCTCCGATTGTTGGATAGGACATTCCTACCTCTTCTCTTAAGATATACATCATCACTTGCCGCGGTCTAACTATGTTTTTGGTGCGGCATTTGCTGTATAGGTCTTTTTCTTCTATATCATAAAATTCAGTAACAACCTTCATAATGTCTTTAAAGCTAAGGATTTTTTTAGGTTGGACGGTGTTTGCTAGTATTTTTTCCACTTCTTGTGTGGTAAAGGGCGTGTTTTTGTTGGCAAAGCTTGTGGCGACGGAATTAAGAGCTCCTTCCAACTCTCTGATATTGTGTTGGATTTTAGAAGCGATGAACTCCAATATTTTTTCCGGCAAAAAATATTTTTTCTCTTGCATTTTTTGTTTTAAAATAGCCAGCCTTGTTTCATAATCGGGAACGCTGATGTCGGCAATCATCCCTCCTTCAAATCGCGAACGAAGCCGTTCTTCTATAGCAGGAATGGCCTTGGGGGGCCGATCGGATGAAAGTATTACTTGTTTTTCGCTTTCGTTTAAAACATTAAAAGTATGAAAAAACTCCACTTGGGTTGCGTCTTTTCCGCTTATAAATTGAATGTCGTCTATAATTAAAACATCGGTTGGCCGATATCGGCTTCTCAGCTCTTCTGTTTTTTTATTTTTAATAGCATCGACAACTTCTATGGTAAATTTTTCCGAAGTAACGTATTTTACTTTTTTCGACGGGTAAAGTTCTTTGATTTTATTTCCGGTTGCTTGAATA
>CAYTHZ010000050.1:2626-5991 GCA_964437745.1 uncultured Candidatus Saccharibacteria bacterium | reverse complement strand
ACAAAGAGATTGGCGTTGAAAATTTAAAATTTGTCTCAAATTAAAACGCGAAAAAGCGCGGAAAAATTAAATTAGAAACTTTTTGTAAAATAAGGATTTTGGTATAATAAACTGCTAATTAATTCTAAATATTATGGCTTTATTTCATAAAAATAAACAAGATGGCGACAACGGCAGCCTTGGTCATGGACACAGAGGAGTTTACCGCCAGAAAGACAGAAAGTGGCTGCTTTGGGCTATAGCGGTTACCGGTATAACAATGCTTGTTGAATTTGTCGGTTCGCTTTTAAGCGGCAGTTTGGCTTTGTTTTCCGACGCTGCCCATATGCTTACTCATTTTTTTGCTTTAGCTATAAGCTTTGTGGCGATTTTAGTTTCTGATAAGCCGGCATCGCATCAAAAAACATTCGGCTATTATAGGGCGGAAATTTTAGCAACGGTTTTAAATGGATTGATTCTTTTATTCATTACTTTCTACATTATTTATGAGGCTTACGAACGTTTTTTCAATCCTAAACAAATTCAAACCACTATAATGTTAGCGGTTGCGGTTGCGGGATTGGTTGTAAATTTAATCTCCGCCTATTTCTTAAGCAAGACGGACAAGAAATGTCTGAATTTAAAAAGCGCTTTTTTTCATATGATTTCGGACACTATTTCTTCGGTGGCGGTGATATTGGGCGCAGGAGCGATTTATTTTACCGGAATAACAATAATAGATCCTATATTAGCCGCTTTGATAAGCATTTTGATTTTCATTTGGAGCTATAATCTTTTGAAAGATTCAATACACATTCTTTTAGAGTCGGTCCCGAAAGGGATGAGCGTGTTGGAAATAGAGCTGGTTTTAAAAAAAGAAATTCCGGAAATAAAAGGCGCGCGCGACATTCACGTTTGGGAAATAACTTCCGGAATGTATTCCTTAACCGCTAATATTGTTTTATCCGATATGAAAATTAGCGAAACAAAAGATATCTTGCATAGGATAAATCATGTTTTGGAAGATGAATTTAATATTAAACATGCCAATATTCAATTTGACGTTTAATAATGCGTGTTTATATTCCTTTTAAAATCACATTGCTTCGTCAGAGACGAAATGGATTTTGTATGGATATAAAAATTATTTTTGAAAATAAGGATTTTTTGATAATTGACAAGTCGGCCGGAGTTTTGGTTCACCGCATTACCGGGCAAAAAGCGCCAGAAGGACTTGTTTTGACTGACTGGCTGGTTGAGAAATATCCTGAAATTGAAAATGTCGGCGATTCAAGGTCGGGGCAAGCCAATCTTTTGCGGCCGGGGATCGTGCATCGTTTGGATAAAGACACTTCGGGTTTAATGATAATTGCTAAAAATAACGAGCCGTTTTTTTATTTCAAAAAATTGTTTAAGGAGCGCAAAATTAAAAAGAAATATTTAGCTTTGGTTTATGGCGAAGTAAAAAATAGCAAGGGAGTTATTGAAAAACCGCTGGGCCGGAAAAGCGGTTCGGTAAAACAAACGACTAAACAAACCGCCAAAGACATTAAAGAGGCGATTACCCGGTATAAGGTTTTAAAGATTTATCGGGGGTCGGATTTTTTTTGCGCTTTGCTTGAAGTTGAGCCAAAAACAGGCAGGACTCATCAAATAAGAGCGCATTTAGCGAGCATTGGACATCCGGTTGTCGGAGATCAATTATACGGCCGCTGTAAAAAAATTCCAAAAGAGTTTGAAAATTTAAAAAGGCAATTTTTACACGCTTCTTTTTTAGAATTTTTGCAGATGGATGGCAAAGGAGTGATTCGCTTTGAATCTGATTTGCCGGAAGAATTAAGCGATGTTTTAAGATCTTTTTAGGGAAATTGGGGAAAAAAGTCGCTTTTCTTATCCTTGATTTATTTAAAATTTTTTAATATTATTTAATAAGCGTTATTTAAACAACAGCGGCTGATAGCTGATGGTTGACGTCTATTTATTTATATTATTTATAAATGATAAATGTAGGTTATAAGTTATAAGTTGCAAGTCAAATTTGTTTACTATTTATTTTCCCATAATTATATCTGTTGTTGCTTTTATCTATAGCCTTTTTTTAATCAATTGGGTTTTAAAGCAAAATCCAGGCGATGAAAAAATGCAGAAGATTTCTAAAGCAATACAAAAAGGAGCGTCCGCTTATTTAAATCGGCAATATAAAACCGTGGCTGTGGTGGCTTTGCCGATTTTTTTGATTTTAGGGTTGGCTTTAGATTGGTTAACTGCTGTTGGTTTTGTTTTGGGCGCTTTTGCGTCGGCTTTAGCTGGATATATAGGAATGAATATCGCGGTGCGGGCTAATTCTCGCACTGCCGAGGCTGCTAAAAGCGGCCTGGCAAAAGCTTTATCAATCGCTTTTAGGGGCGGAGCGGTAACCGGTTTATTAGTTGCCAGTTTGGGGCTCTTGGCAGTTAGCGGATTTTATTTTTTAGCCGGAGATTTAAAGCCGCTAATCGGATTGGGATTTGGCGCCAGTTTGATTTCTGTTTTTGCCCGTTTGGGCGGAGGGATTTTTACAAAAGCCGCTGATGTCGGCGCTGATTTGGTTGGGAAAGTTGAAGCCGGAATTCCGGAAGACGACCCGAGAAATCCGGCGGTGATTGCAGATAATGTCGGCGACAATGTTGGCGACTGCGCGGGAATGGCGGCGGACTTGTTTGAAACTTACGCAGTTACCATTATTGCCGCCATGCTTTTGGGAAATTTTCTTTCATTGGGAACGCCTATTTATCCTTTGATTTTAGGAGCAATGGCTTTAATTGCTTCAATGATTGGAATTTTATTTGTAAAAATTGGGAAAACCGGTAATGAAAAAAAACCGCCCATCATGGGAGCTTTATACAAGGGCCTTATTGGTTCGGCGATTATTTCCGTCCCTCTGTTTTTTGTTGCCAGCAGCATACTGGTTGACACTGGAGTTGATGAAATAAATATTTTCTTTAGCGCTTTGGTTGGCCTAGTCGTTACGGCTTTAATGGTGTGGATTACCGATTATTATACTGCTAAAAAATATCGTCCGGTAAAATCAATTGCCGAAGCTTCGAAATCTGGACACGGCACCAACATTATAATAGGGCTTTCGGTTGGATTGGAATCAACCGCTTTGCCGATATTGGTGATTGTCGCGGGAATTCTTTTCAGTTTTTATTTGGGAGGATTATACGGCGTGGCGATTGCCGCGGTTTCAATGCTTTCGGTCGCGGGAATTATCGTGGCAATTGATTCTTTTGGTCCGATTACCGATAATGCCGGCGGCATTGCCGAAATGGCGGAATTATCCGAAGATGTTCGCAAAGTTACCGATCCTTTGGATGCCGTGGGCAATACCACAAAAGCCATTACCA
>CAYTHZ010000050.1:0-2616 GCA_964437745.1 uncultured Candidatus Saccharibacteria bacterium | reverse complement strand
GCTGGATTGGCGGCGCTGGTTTTGTTTGCCAGCTATGTTCAGGATTTGGGCGCCTTGGGAAAAAATGTTGTGTTTGAATTGCAAGATCCGAGAGTAATTGCCGGACTTTTTGTGGGCGCGATGCTGCCTTATTTATTCAGTTCTATGGCAATGAAAGCGGTTGGAAAAAGCGCGCAGGGCGTAGTGGAAGAGGTGCGCAGACAATTCAGGGAAATAAAAGGGATTATGGAAGGGCAAGCGGATCCTGATTATGGCAAGGCGGTGGATATTGTTACCAGAGACGCGATAAGAGAAATGATTATTCCGTCTTTAATCCCAATAGCGGGAGTTTTATTGGTTGGGTTTATTTTAGGAAAAGAAGCGCTGGGAGGACTTTTGGTTGGTTCAATTTTAAGCGGGCTTTTTGTGGCGATTTCAATGACCTCCGGAGGCGCGGCTTGGGATAATGCCAAAAAATTGATAGAAGAAGATTCGCCGGCTGGCGAATACGGAGGCAAAGGCTCAGAAGCGCATAAAGCCGCGGTTACGGGAGACACTGTCGGCGACCCGTATAAAGACACCGCTGGACCGGCAATAAATCCGATGATTAAAATTATTAATATTGTAGCTTTGCTGATTGTGGGGTTTTTGCGATAATTGCGGCGCTAAAAATTTATTTTTGGTTAAATTAAAATTTAGAGAGAATTTATCCTGTTTTTGAAACAGCAGTTCTTAATAAAAAAATTATTTCTATATGAAATGCCGCAATTGCGGGATAAAAAATAGAAATAAATTCCTGAAAGAAATTAAAGAAATTTACAATAAATTAGAATAATATTGATAATTTTTTTAAAAGCTCGCGAAGAAAATAAAAGAAGAGAATTCTATGTCAAAGCTAAATCATGGAAAATTTGGAACAATGCTGAATTGCATAGATGGCAGAACCCAACTGCCGGTTATTAATTATTTAAAAAATAAATACAGAGTTGATTTTGTGGACGCGATAAATGAGTCGGGAATGGACAAGATTTTATCTGGGGTAGAAGATGAAAAAACGAAGTGGATAAAATATAAAGCGGAAATTTCAGTCAACAAGCATAATTCTAAAATAATAGCGATAGTCGGACATTCCGACTGCGTCGGCAATCCTGTGGAAAAAGAAACGCATTTGACGCAGATTAAAAAATCGGCTGAATTAGCGAAAGGGTGGTTTCCATCCGTTGAAGTTTTAGGTTTATTTATTGATTTAAAGGACGGCGGGAATTGGGAAATTGTTGTTTTGTAAAAACGCGCAAAAAAATATATATAGCGCGGAAATACGCAGAAAGTATTAAAAAAAGGGAGATTTACTCCCTTTTTTCTCCCCTTATTTTTTTAAAGCATTTTTTTATTTAGAATTTCTTTCGAGATTTCGGTTGTAATCAGCCGAAGTTCGTCGTCTGCCTGAAGAATATATTGTCCGTTTACTGTTTTGCCGTTAACATCGTAGTGGGTAATAATATGATTTTCCGGGATTTCCAATAACGACTTGGCGGCTTCCCAAATATTAGCAATCGGAATCCCGTCCCACCCGTCTTTTTCAATGCTTTTTTCACCTCTCCTTTTGGAGAAGTAATTGTTATATTTACAACCCAACTTATTTTCATTATTCTCTCCTTTTTCAAGTTATTAAAGAAATCGCAACTTTTATAATAATATACCAATTTTTATTATAAGTCAAGAGTAAGAAGCAGCGACGATAAGGTATAATTGATTTATAATTTATTGATGCCAATATTAGTGTCATTAGCATACATTCGTATTTGGCGTCGCGTTTATGAAAAATTTTTCTTTGAAAATGTCGCGCTTGGGCACGGAAACCGCTTTTGAGGTTTTGGCTCAGGTGAACAAATTGAAAGCCGAAGGAAAAAGCGTGGTCAGCTTTTGCATCGGCGAGCCGGATTTTGACACGCCTCAAAATATTAAAGAGGCGGCCAAAAAAGCTTTGGATGATGGCTTTACTCATTATAATCCTTCGGCCGGTCTGCCGCAGGCAAGAAAAGCATTTGCGGATTATATTTCTAAAACCCGCGGAATTGAAGTTTTGCCGGACGAAGTGGTTATAACTCCCGGCGCCAAGCCGATTATTTTTTATTCAATCTTGGCTTGCGTTGACGAGGGCGACGAAGTAATTTATCCCAATCCAGGATTTCCCATTTATGAATCAATGATAAATTTCGTCGGCGCTAAACCAGTCGCAATGCCGCTTCTGGAAGAAAAAGAATTTAATTTTGATATTAGCGAGTTGGAAAAAAAAATTAGTTCGAAAACGAAAATGATTATCATAAACAGCCCGCATAATCCCTGCGGCAGTGTAATTTCTAAAGATGATTTGCGAAAAATCGCCGAGCTGGCGGTGAAAAACGATTTATGGGTAATGTCGGATGAAGTTTATTCTCGCATAATTTACGACGGAAGCTTTGAAAGCATTATTCAATTTTCCGAAATGAAAGAGCGGACGATTTTAATAGAAGGCCATTCCAAAACTTACGCTATGACCGGCTGGCGTTTGGGCTATGGAATTATGAACAGAGAATTGGCAGGGCAGGCGGCAAAATTAATGACCAATTCCAATTCTTGCACAGCCGCTTTTACGCA
>CAYTHZ010000049.1:0-6069 GCA_964437745.1 uncultured Candidatus Saccharibacteria bacterium | reverse complement strand
ATGGGTTCTAATAAATATTATTTTATCATAAAAAAAACCGAAAAGCAATTCACAGCGAAACAAAAATATCCAATTTTAATCGCGTTAAAATGAAAATTTATGCTTAATAGACAAAAACTGTTGATAAAATTAAATTTCTTTTTATTCAGTTTTATTAAAAACAATTTTCCCTTAACCTGCCGCAATTTCTGAATAATAAGAGAAAATCAAACCTGCAACAACAAGCCAGAATGATTGTTCTTTAATCTTTAAAAAATGAATTTTATCAAAAAATTTATGTTAAAACAAAAAAAGGCGTCCAAAAAACGCCCTTAAATAAATCGCCTAATATTTTGCGAAGGGGACTTATTCAACATTAATGACTCTATATCCTCCAATTGGGGTTTGCCTGAATTTTTTCTGAATCTTTTTCGGATTTAACCATTATTTTTTTCGCTCCGCAAATTAAATCAAAGTAAGCAGACAGAGCAATCATCGCCGCATTGTCGGTGCAGTATTTAAAATCAGGAACGCAAAATGTGGAATCAGGAATATATTTTTCCGCCGCTTCTTTAAGTTGCTCCCGCAATTCTTGGTTAGCCGCCACGCCCCCGGAAAGCATTATTGATTGCGCTTTATATTTTTTGGCGGCGGCAATAGTTTTAAAAACCAAAACATCAATCGCCGCTTGCTGAAACTCCCGGCAAATAATCGGCCTTAAAACCAAAAATTCCTTTCTATTAATTGATTCTTTTTCCAAACTCTGCATTAAATACAATACCGCCGTTTTTAATCCGGAAAAGGAAAAATCCAAATTTTTGGAATTAATCATCGGCCGCGGAAGACGCATCTTGTATCTTGTATCTTGTTGCTTGTTGCTTGTTGCTTTAGCGGCAATTACCGGACCGCCGGGATATCCCAACTTTAAAATTCTTGCGACTTTATCAAACGCCTCTCCGGCCGCGTCATCTCGGGTTTCTCCAATAATTTTATATTTTCCGAATTTCTTCATTAAAATAATCTGGGTATGGCCTCCGGAAACCACAAGACAAATTGATGGAAATTCAATTTTGAATCTTAAATCCTTCCGCCCGAGACGCCTGCCCGTCCGCAGCCGGGCGAAAGCGGAAATCCGCCTTTGACGGAGAATTTTGAATCTTTCGCTAATTAACCGATCTCCATCGGATTTAAACCAATTAGCAACAATATGTCCATTGATATGATTAACTTTTAAAATCGGTTTTCGCCAAAAATAAGCCAGAGATTTGGCAAAATTTACGCCCGGCCATAAAGCCGGCGCCAGCCCCGGTCCCGCGGTAACGGCTATTAAATCAATTTTCGGCGCCTCGCATTTCTTTAAAAAAATTAAGGTTTTTTTCAATAAAATTTCCTCCCGTTCCAAAATTTTTTTAATAATTTTAAATTTTGAATTTTCATTTTTAATTTTTAATTTTAAATTTTTAATTTTAAGTAATTTACTTTCACGCAATACCCGCGTTAAAATAGAGATAAGATTTTTCTGATGTTCCCGCTTAGCCAAATTCGGCACCACCCCTCCGAAAGGTCTGTGGATTTTTACCTGCGAAGAAACAATATTTGATAAAATTTTAATAGACGGATTGTTTAACCCGCCTTTTATTTCCAAAACCGCGCAAGCAGTTTCATCGCAAGATGTTTCTATTGCCAAAATTTTCATAATAATAACTTACACCAAAAACGCAAAAAGAAAAGGCGGTTATCCCGCCTCTTTAGCGACTCTTACCGTCCCCAATTATAATATCCGCCGCCTTGGTTCCCGCGCTGGCGGCCGAGTTCATACTGGCGCTGACGCTCTCTTTGCGCCATTTCATTGCGGAGATCATCCAAACCTCTTTGATAGGCCTGATATTCCCCAACTGAATAGAACGGTCCGCAATCGCGCCGGCCATGGCGGCCGCACTGATATGCGGCATTTTCCCGTTCCTGTTGGCGTTGCTGCCGAGCATCGCGATAACCCCGCTCAAAATCAGAATTGTAATTATTATAGCCATTATAGCCATAATTATGATGATAATAATCATGGTAGCCGCCAAAACCAGCCGGAGTCATGGGCGCGCCATAACCGTAAGATGGCTGAAACCCGCCGACTATTATACCCATACCAAATATTGCCATATCCCGCCAGGGATTATGACGATAACGCTTGTCACCGGCTGCTGCCGGCAAAGCAATAGCAATCAACAAAAAAACAACGATTAGGCCTGCAAGAACCTTAAACCTCAACATATTTTTCCTCCTTTTGAAAATTAATTAAATTGTTAACATTTTGAAAAACAACTTATTATTCATAAATTATTAAAATATTAACACATAATTATTTGAAAGTCAACATGGAAAATAACCGCAAAAACGGGGTAAAATAATAATAATAAAAATATTTTTTATTATTTTATGAACGAAATTTCAAGCGGCGCATTAATATTCAGGAAAAGCCCCAAACGCGGAATCGTTTGGCTGATTTTGCATAATTCTTTGGGGCATTGGGATTTTTCTAAAGGCAATATTAAAAAAGGCGAAACTGTTGCGCAAGCAGCCACAAGAGAAACCAAAGAAGAAGCAGGGATAAATGATTTACATTTTATAGCCGGCTTTCAAGAACAAATAAGTTATTCTTATAAAGATGGCGATAATTTGATTTCCAAAAAGGTCCATTTTCATCTGGCGGAAACAAAAATTAAAGACATTAAATTATCTCGCGAACATGACGGATTCGGGTGGGTGGCGGAAAACGAGGCCTTGTCTGCGTTGACATTTTCAAACAGCAAAAATCTTTTACAAAAAGCTTCCGATGTTTTACGGAAAAAAAGCGAGATATTTAAAATGACAGAAGATCGGCTGCGCATCTTGGAAAACACATTTAAAAATTCTATGGTTAATTTGCCTTTTTCCAGCAGAGTAGTTCTCTACGAGATTATTTGGCGCCTGAAAAAAAGGCTGGAAAAACCTTTTGGCTTATTTTTAATCTACGGCTGGCAGAAAAAATGGGATAAAAAATACTGCAATTTCCCGGACGAAAACCAAAATATTTTTTCAAAAAAAGATTTTAATATTTTCAGCCATTCCACAGAAGAAGCGCGCAGCGCTATTTCCAAAACAGCGGAATTTGACGGCGCCATATTAATTACAGCGGACGGAAAAATAAAAGCCAGCGGCGCCTATATTGAAGGCATGAGTCCAAAAAAACTTGCCGAAAAATTATACGAATCAAAACACGGAGACCTTTCTAATATTTTCGGCTTTAATAAAAAAGTCCACACCCGCCATTTAAACGCCATTTGTTCGTCGTGGGTTTTTAAAAACACCACGGTCTACACGGTTTCCGAAGAAGACGGCTATACCAGGATTTTTGAAGGAGGAAGATTGGTATATCCCGCTTCATAGGGTTCCGCGGGTTTACGCCCGCGGCCCACATCTATCATCTATATTTGTATTTTTTATAATATTTTCATTTTCTATTTTTTTCCAAAAATTACGCTCGAGCGCAAATTTAGAGAAAAAGTTGAAATAAAAGAAATGAAAATAGGGATTTTTTAGAACTCTATTTTTTCATCCCTCGGGACCAAAAATAAAAAGGCTGATTGAATCAGCCCTTAATTTTTAATTAGGCTCGCTTTCCCAAGAAAACGAATAATAAAACCGCAAATAACAGTCGTAACGAAGAAACAAAAAAAGAATAAAGGCGCCAGGAGTTTAAACGGATACAGCATTCTTTCCAATGGCCCAAAGAAAAACGCAATGCTATATTCTCCGGTTCCGCGAAACTCATAATAAAAATCTTTTATTATTTCGTTTTTCTGGTACCGAGAAGTGTCAAATTTCCTGTCAATAATATTCATCAAAACAGCGTTTGCCCCGTTAAAAAATCTTACAACTGGAATTAATATTATCCCGAGCGCCAAATAAAGCGGCGCTCCGACGATAATTCCCGATACGACCCATAAAAATGTTGTCATTTGGTCCTCCTTTTTTACGAAATTTAAAAAACAATGTTTATTAATTTATTCGGCACAAATATTATTTTCCGCGCTGATTTCCCCGTTAGCCACAATTTGACATTGTTTCTTTTTAATGCAAGGACCACAGCTTCTTTTTCGGAAATATTTATCGGCGCTTCAAATTTGTCCCGGATTTTGCCGTTTATTTGGACTACCAGCTCAAATATTTCTTTTTTAATTAATTTCGGATCGTATTTCGGCCACGGCTGATTAAAAATTGATTTTTTGTTTTTAAGCGCGCGCCATAATTCCTCCGCCAAATGCGGGACAAAAGGGCTTAGAAGAATTAAAAATTTAGAATATAGAATGCGGGAAATATTATTTTCTTTTTCTAATTCATTAAAGAATATCATTAAAGAACTAACAGCCGTATTAAACCGAAAATTTTCTATATCCTCGCTTACTTTTTTAATTGTTTGGTGCAATAATTTTTCTGCCTTATTATCCTTCGCCTTAATTCTTGATTTATAATTAGTAATTTTTTTTTGAATTTTCCAAATTCTTTCAAGCCATCTTCGCATCCCCACTATTCCCTGCGGGTCCCAGGGAATAGCCTCGTCAAACGGACCCATAAACATTTCATAAAGGCGCAAAGAATCGGCGCCGAATTTTTTTACCTGTTCGTCCGGACTAACCACATTGCCTTTAGATTTTGACATTTTTATTCCGCCTTCGCCCAAAACCATTCCATGGGAAATTCTTTTTTGGTAAGGCTCCGGAGTGTTTACCAGCTTTAAATCGTAAAGGAATTTATGCCAGAAGCGGGAATATAAAAGGTGCAAAGTGGTATGTTCCATTCCGCCATTGTATAAATCAACCGGCATCCAGTATTTTATTTTTTTAAAATCCGCGAAGTTTTTGTTGTTTTTCGGGTTTAAATACCGCAAAAAATACCAAGAAGAACCTGCCCAATTGGGCATCGTGTCCGTTTCCCGCTTTGACGGATTTTTGCATTTCGGACACTCTGTATTAACCCACGAAAATATTTTTGCCAAAGGCGATTTTCCCGTATCCGTCGGCTTATAATTTTTTACATTGGGCAAAACAACGGGCAAATCTTTATCCGGCACAGGCAATGCCCCGCATTTTTCGCAGTGGATTATGGGAATCGGTTCGCCCCAATAATGCTGCCGAGAAAAAATCCAGTCGCGGAGCTTATAATTTATTTTTTCACCGCCCAAATTATTTTGCCTTAACCACTCGGACATCTTTTCCCGGGCTTCCTGCGATTTCATCCCGGAATATTTTCCTGAATTTACAAGATAGCCGCCTTCTTCAAAAGCCCTTTCCAGCGCCGGACATTTCGATTCAGGATAATCCGGACAAACGGATATCTTCATCGGCAATCCGTATTTTTTAGCGAATAAAAAATCTCTTTGGTCGTGAGCCGGGACAGCCATTACCGCGCCGGCGCCATAATGACCAAAAACATAATCTGCTACAAAAATAGGCAGTTCTTCGCCAGTGAAAGGATTAATCGCTTTTATCCCCCTTATCTCCACTCCTGTTTTCTCTTTTTCTAATTCCGCTCTCTGTAAATCTGTTTTTTTCTTGGCTCCTTCAATATATTCTTTAACTTCCTGAAGATTTGAGATTTGAGATTTGAGATTTGAGATTATTTGGTGTTCCGGCGCCACAACCAAATAAGTACAGCCGAAAATAGTATCAACTCTGGTTGTGAAAACATCAATTTTGAATTTTGAATTTTGAATTTTGAATTTAATTTCCGCGCCCTTGGATTTTCCTATCCAATTTTTTTGCTGATTCTTTATCTTTTCCAGAAAATCAACTTGGTCCAAATCTTTGATAAGGCGTTCGGCATAATCGGTGATTTTCAGCAGCCATTGCTTTATATTTCTTTTTTCGGTTTCCGCGCCGCAACGCTCGCATTTTCCGCTTATTACTTCTTCGTTTGCAAGCCCTATTTTACAAGACGGACACCAATTTATCGGCATTTCCTGCTGATAAGCCAATCCCTTTTTGAAAAATTGCAGGAAAATCCACTGCGTCCATTTGTAATATCTTTGGTCGGTGGTGTCTATTTCTCGCGACCAAT
>CAYTHZ010000048.1:1534-6087 GCA_964437745.1 uncultured Candidatus Saccharibacteria bacterium | reverse complement strand
AATCAGTTTGTTCGGCATAATTTTACGAAGTACAAATTTATACGAATATATAACTTTACTAAATACTAATTTACGGGATAAAAATTCCCGCCCCGCCCCGCTTCTTGCCCGCAGTAAACGCAAAACGTTTTACTTCTGGGGTTTTGCCGCCGCAATTTTTCGCGCTAACGAAGCTGGCGCGCCGCCTAGAAATTTATAACAAATGTCGGGTCTGCCATTATTCTCCAATCGTCTCCAACGCTACCTCCAGAATCTTGCAAATCTTCGCCAACTGAATAAATAATTTTCTTTGCGGCAGAATATTTTAGCGATTTACCATCAAATGGGTCTTGGGGAACTGATGATAAGTAATTGGAGACAAGTTCATTAAGCGAGTTAGGATAATTATTTGTATCATTTTTGAAAGCTTTGATAGCAATCATTGCTTGTGTTGCTCCGACCAATAAATCTTCCTGGCATTTGACCATATTTGCGCCAGTTAAACTAATAGCCATAACATCATAAAGAATTTTTCCGATTGCATTTTCTTTGGCGTAGAGCTTCGCCAGATTAATTGGAGTAAGCGGTTTTACTTCAGCATCTTTAATTTCGCCACAAAATTGATTCGCTCTTTTGATATTTGCTTTTGCATCTTCTGCGAAAAGTAGTTTTGTTTTATTCGGTTTGAAGTAATAATTATCTTTAGTTTTTTTAGTAATTTCTGGGTTTTGACTTTCTTCCTCGCCAAATACTAATTTTAATGCTTCTGTATCTTCGCTCACGATTGAATCAATAGCCCAAGAGTGAATATAATATTCGCCCTTGAGGGCCGTAATTAAGCCGCTTTCATTTTGGTAAAACTTATCCATTGCTTGAATATATTGCTTCAATTCGCCGCTTGTTAATTTTGATGAAGGAATTATTTTTTGCACAGTGTGTAATCCAATACCTTTCATCGCCATTGCTATAAAATATTCAATAAGCGAGGCTTGCGATTCCTGAATTTTTTGTCCGATATTTACAGAGTTCAACGCTTCGCCCAATGCCTCTTTATCGCGGCCTTGTTTTGCCAGATACATCGCTCGAACGGCGCTAAGCCGAGCCATTGGCCGCCAAGAACTTATTGAACTTATTGACGTCAAAACCGTATTCGGAGTAATGTTTATTGGGTCTGCTAATTCTGGATTTTGATATTTTGGCTTGCGCGCGGCTTCGGTAAAATACGCAAACGCTTGAGAGTTTTTTAAAACTATATCTTCGGCAATTTGACTGTCCCAAATCTTGCCAACGACCATATCAATAATCGTTTGCAATTTACCTTCTGGCTGATAAATGACGCCGCTAAGTTTTGCCAAATCAAAATAAGCATTATCGCTATCGGCTACCGAAATTTTTTGCAACTGAAGATCAGAATCATTTATGGGCGCAATATCTTTCGCAAATAAATTTAGAAATCTCGGAAGCGATAATAAACCAATTATTAAAAGGACAATAACGCCGATAGTGATTAAAATAATTTTCTTCCCTTTTCTTTTTTTTCGGTTGCGCCGATCTTTGCAATTCATTAAAAGCCGTTTCTACATCAGAAGCTTGCCAACTATTGGCAAAAAGCGATTGTTTAATTTGTTCGCTATTTATTCCCCGTTGTGTTTGTTACTTGATATAGTCAAGCAGTTGTTGATTAGCCATATTTTTAATGGTAAAGTTCCATTTTTCGGCAATGGAACCTTACCCTTAAAATTATTCGTAAATTCGTACAGATTCGTATTTTGTAAAGTTTTTATTATTTGTAAATTCGTATGTATTCGTATTTCGCAAAATAATCAATCTTATCCAACAAATAAAAACCACCCCAGCCCCGCAATAAACATTGCGGAAAAAACGCCCAGCATTCTTATAGCCACTCGTTTTTCTCCCAGCCAAAAAGTATAAATTACTTTTGCTAAAAAATTGACGCCGTTTATCAAAAGAAAAACCATCAAAGCCATCTTTATTGTTATTAAGCTTGAAGACATTTCCGCAATATTAATCGCCACGGGATCTACTCCGGCAAAAGACGCCAAAAGCGATGAAGCAATAAATGCCGACGTTCCCAAAAAAACCAAAGCAAAACGAGTAAGCGCTTTAACGCCGAGTAAAAAAGCGGCGAATTTTAAACCATCTTCTATTGAAAATATTTTCTCGCCGACAACCGTGGGCGAGATAGCTCCTTCAGAAACCGAGATTGTCGTTTCTTGACAATTCTTGGACAAATGCAACATCCACAATACCCCAAAAATGCCAACCACAGACATAGGCAAAAGCATCAATGTCGCTTTCATCAAAAAATCTTTTGAAAAAGGCGAAATAATTATCATCAACGTAATAAAACTAACCAAAGTCGCGGACACAGAAGCGGCCGCGAAATAATTAATTGCCGAAAATCTCGCTCCCTTGCTTTTTTTAGCCAAGGCGATAGTAACCGCAGTAGAAGAAACAAGCCCTCCCGCAATACTCGTTAAAAATAAAGCGTTTCTTTTTCCGATCATTCTGCCCAATAAATGGCTTACCAAGCTAATACCGCATATTAAAACCACCACCAGCCATAAAGTGAATGGATTTACTAAATCAACATCAGCCAAGCGACCCATATTGATGTTATAAGCCCCGACTATGTTTTTTACAAATCCTATTTCTCCCAAAGCATAACTTTCATTCGGCAAAAAAGGCAAAATTACCAAAGAAATAATAGCAAAACTAACCACCGCATAAATTTCTTTTCGCTGTATTGATTTCATCCAATTATGAATACTCTCTTTCCGAGAGAGAATAAATGACAGGATGATGGTAAGCGCAATTATTATATGAATCGGTATAATATCTAAAGACAGTAAAAAACCGGTTAGAAAAGTGAATATTATCGCCAGCTCGCTGGTGATGCCGGGCGCATTCACGCGAAAAGCCATAAAAGCGTAAGAAAGAACCAATAGCCCTAAAAATGCGACGGCAATAATCCACGCAATTGCAGAAAAACCGGCTGTCACCATAATTCCCAAAACCACCCCCAAAAGACCGATTAAAGCATGGCTCCTGACTCCGGCTACAAACTCATATTTACTTTCTTCCGAGCCGGCTTCGCGAGGAGCAGTTTCTCTTTCAATTCCTATAAAAGCTCCCAAAAGAACCGCCAATATTAATTTAATAATAATAGGTAATTCCATAATCGCTTCGCTCAAAATCAAAAATCAAATATCAAAAATAAAAATGAAAATTAAATACTGGAAAAAATAATTTAAATCATTTTGAATTTTGAATTGTCATTTTGCATTTTAACTTTTATATTTTAAATTGAGTTAGAACTTTTTGCAGAAAATCTTAATTTTATATTTTTTTTAACAATCATTGCAATCAAAATCAATAGCAAAACTCCTATAATAATGTCAAGCTTCCTGAAATAAACATTAATCTGCGTCCAATTTTCCGCCATCTTAAATCCAATTACGGAAAAAGTTCCCGACCAAATCAAAGCGCCAAAAAAACTATAACTTAAAAATTTTTTAATGTCCATTTTAGAAAGTCCTGCGGGAAAAGAACTGAAAGAACGAATCAGCGGCAAAAGACGTCCCGCAAACGCCACCCACCTCCCGTATTTTAAAAACCAATTTTCGGTTTTATTTAATTCATGAGAAGAAAGAAAAATATACTTTCCGTATTTTTCAATCAATGGCCTTCCGCCATAAAAGCCCAAACAATAAGCCGCCAAACATCCGATTAAATCACCGATCGCGCCGGTTAAAATAATTAAAATTAAATTAAACCGCCCGTCAAAAGCCAAATATCCCGAAAAAACCATCACTGCTTCCGAAGAAACAGGAATATTAAAACTGGCTAAAGCCATAAGCGCCGCAACTCCGACATAACCCGTATTAGAAATAATTGTGATTATCAAAGATGTCAGCCAAAATAAAATACCAGAAACCATCTAACCAGAAAATAGAAAGTAGCAAATACAAAATAGAAGTTTTTTAAAAAAATATATTCTACTTTCTGCTTACTATTTTCTATTTAATATTTCTTAGATACTCTGCCGCCTTTTCCGGCTCAATGGTAGAAATCTCTATGCCGGTTCCCAATTCAAAGCCGGCCCAAGTAGAAGTTTTCGGCATTATCTCAAAATGCCAATGGTAATGATCATAATCCTTGCCGTCGCAAGGAGCAGTATGAATGAAAAAATTATATGCCGGATTATTAAGTCCTTTATGAAGTTTTTTCAACGCCGCAGATAACGCTTCGGCCAATAATTCTTTATCTCCATTTTTAACGCGCTCAAAATACGCGCCATGTTTTTTCGGATAAATTCTTATTTCAAAAGAAACTCGCGGCGCAAAAGAACATAAGACCAAAAATCCGTCATTTTCAAAAATAATCCTTCTGCCATCTTTCTTGTCCCACCTTATCATTGCGCAATGAGCGCATTGTTTGTTTTCCGCATAATATTTTCTTGCGCCTTCCAAGCTATGGCGCAAATCAGGATCAATGATCGGTATAGCGATAATCTGCGAATGAGGATGAGCCAAAGAAGCGCCCGCCTGCTT
>CAYTHZ010000048.1:0-1524 GCA_964437745.1 uncultured Candidatus Saccharibacteria bacterium | reverse complement strand
GCCACATAATTAACAAATTTTTCATTCATCAAATCCAAATATCGCTCTTGATAAGCGTCTATTACCCTTTTAACATCCGCAACTGGCAACTCGCCCAGCGACTTATAATGATCTGCGGTTATTACAACTTCATGGAATCCAACTCCATCCATTTTTAAATAATGTCCTTCTTTCCGCTTATTCAGTTTGGCTCCCGAAGAAAATGCCGGATACTTATTCGGCAATACTATTAAGTTCCAGTTTTCCTGCCAATCTCTGCACTCTCCGCTTAAAGCATGAATAAATTGTCCGGCATAAGGTTTAACCCGCTCCCCCTTTCTGCAATAAATAAGCAAGGGTTTTTCCTGTTTTAAAATATTTTTTCTGCAAAAAGGACAATCATCGGAAATTGCAGCCCCGTTATTTTCATGAACTATTTTGAATTCATCAGGCCGCCTTGCCCTACCGGTTGCCACCACAACCCAATCTTTTGAAACAATATCGTATCGCAATTCTGACGCTGGTTTTACCATAAAAATTATAAATCCTAATATCTAAATCCTAAATAAATTAGGATTTTTAAATTCAAATATTAAAAATGTTTTGGATTTTGAAATTCGGATTTTTGATATTATTTAGAATTTAAGATTTTAAATTTAGGATTTTCTAGTTTTTCAAATTTTATATTTTCCCCTTATTATTCTCCACCAAATCTTAAAAAGCTCCCTGAAAGTTATCAAATACCCATTAATCCCCACTCTGCTATCCGGACTATTTTTCCAATATACCGGAATGATGGCAATATTATATTTAAGCTTTTTCGCCAATGCCAAAATTTCAACATCCAAAGCCCAGCGATTAATAGTTAATTTGGGAAAAATATCCAAAACCGCCTTCCTACTAAAACATTTAAATCCGCACTGAGTATCCCAAATCCCGCCAACGGCAAATATCTGGATTAAAATATTGCCTGCATTGCCAAGCAAGCGTTTTAAAAATGGCTGTTTTACCGCCTGAGCCGCTCCTTCGGCGTCTTTTTTATCTCTTGAACCAATGACGACATCATACCCCTCGTCCAAAAGCGGCTTTATTTTATCAAAATGATCCAAAATCGTAGAATTGTCCGCGTCCATAAACAATCGATAATCGCCTTCGGCGGCCATCATCCCCTGCCTCACTACCGCCCCCTTTCCCTGATTTTCATAATTATCAATTAGCTTGAGATTGGAAATTAACTGAACGAAATGCTTAACTACTTCCTTGGTTTTGTCGCTTGATCCGTCATTTACCACAATAATTTCTGATTTGAATTTCTGAGCCGATAAATATTTATCAATATCTAAAAGTGTCGACGGCAATCGTTTTTCCTCATTATATGCGGGAATAATTACGGATAAATAAGGCTTCATAATTGATTATATTAACACTAAATACTAAATTCTAAATCCTAAATAATATCAAAAATTAGAATTTCAAAATCCAAACCATTTTTAATATTTGAATTTAAAAATTTTAATTTATTTAGGATTTAGAGTTTATTTATTT
>CAYTHZ010000047.1:5873-6250 GCA_964437745.1 uncultured Candidatus Saccharibacteria bacterium | reverse complement strand
TCGCTTAACGCGCCCTTGCGAGGAATCGAACCTCGATCGCAAGCTCCGCAAGCTCGCATTCTATCCATTGAACTACAAGGGCAATATACACAGATCCACCCCATCACTAATTTCATAATTGCAATGGCGGTTACCCAAGAAAAGCGGCAAATCGCCCGCGGCTTACATTAATAACTTCAAAGTTCTTAGAAAAAATTAGTGAGGGGTTAAGCATTTGTAATGAAAAATTTCTTCGCCTTTATGGGCTCGGAATTTTTCAACAAATACTTAAAATTTAATCCAGCGGGAAAAAATATTGGTCATTGATTCATCCGATTTTTCCTCTTGCAAAACCAATACAAGAGCCGCCCTTATTTCTTCCACGATTTTTTCTTCTT
>CAYTHZ010000047.1:0-5863 GCA_964437745.1 uncultured Candidatus Saccharibacteria bacterium | reverse complement strand
GCAAAGGAATTTCCACGTCCAAAGCGAACCCTTTTTTCCTTTTTAAAATTAAATAGCTGATCTTCGGCGGATTAAAAAATACCGAGAAAGAAGAAAATCCGTCAAACGGATAAAATTTATTTTTTCTTGTAATCCCCTCTTGGCTAATTTCAAAATTCATTAATTCCGGCTCTTTTTTGGACAAAGTAATCAGCAAATAAGCGCCAAATATTATCACCGCGATGAAAGAATAATTTTTTAAAAAAAGGCTGGCGACAATGAGAATCAAAGCGGCGGCGCACACGCCCCAATACCAATTGATATTATAATTGTATCCCGCAGATTCTTTCGCGCTCCATTTTACGGTCGGAATAATATTTTTTTCATCTATCATAAAAAATAAACAAAGCTTAAAATCTAAAGCATAAAAAAATTTAATGCTTCAAATTTCATTCTTTATGTTTTAGAGATATTGCAAAATATCTTATTATTAATATATCAAAACCGCTATTGTTTGATGAATCAAACTTCTTTTATTTTACCACATTTAAAAAAAAAATAAAAACTGGACTGACCCCCAAAATTTGGACAACCGCCATAGAGTGGATTAGAAAATGCGAACTGCTTAATCTTAACAGGAGTTCCGCTTGCTACCGGCTTAATTATTCAAAACAGAAAGAAAAAGAACAAAAAGATTTGGAAATTAAGGAGCAAATAAAAAATATCCAGATGGACTTCCCGTATTGCGGAAATTTGACCATAGCCGCGGAGCTTAAAAGACAGGGCAAAAACATTAACAAAAAGAAAGTTCAGAGAATAATGCAAAAATATCAAACCCAATTCGTAAATAATTATATCTTAATTCATCAAAGCTCCGATTTTCCCCCATCAAAAATCACTTTTTCAAACTATCTTTGAAAAAATAAACGAGGCAAAAGATTTTTTCTTTTGCCTCTTTTATTTATTCTTCCTAAAATTCAATTTCTATTTTTTCTTTAAGAACTTTCACCTCCAATCTTTGAACCTGAACATTAATTTTATTGGCTTTTGGTTCGACAACGACTCTATAACAACCCGCTTATCGGTTCTGTATCTTTTTCTCCCGTATAAAATCCCTCATGCACCACTTCCACATACATACTAATTGAACAACACGGACAAGGAAGCGTTGAACAAATAATTTTCTTTTCTGTGCGCGACCAACCAATTGATGTTGGAATAACTTCCCGAACGATTTTTTCTAGCATTTCTTTTGTTAGTTTTGTCTCTCCTTGGAAAACGACGTCGCGCTGGAAACGCCGGTTGCTTGCCATATCATGGCTTAAATTAGGATCAGACGGATTGCTTTCAAAGTAAACATATTCACCAACCAAATCTTCTCTTGGCTCAAATCCTAACCTTTTGGTAATTTCCCGATATATTTTTTTGTAATCAACCATTTTCTTCTCCTTTTTTTCTGCCTGCTTTTTGGGTCAGGACTTATGATTTTTAGAAAGAATTTATTTTATTTTTGTTAATAACATTATACACTAATTTAAATATTTGTCAATAATTACTTTTTTCTTGTCAAAACATTGATTTTGTGATATTTTATTAATAAATTTAACAATTAAAAAATTTATAATTGCGGAGGTAATCGTGGTGAAAATCAAGAAAGGCAAAATATATATAGTTTTTGGGTTGCACGCTTATCAGCCGCCCACTCAAGCGCCGGAAATCGTAAAACAAATCAGCTGCGAATCTTACGAAGCAGTGGCGGAGACGCTATTAGAATCTCCGGAATCTTCCATAATTTGCGCCGACATAGCATTAAGTTTGTTGGAGCTTTTGGAAAAATATGACGAACGCAATGCCATTGAATTATTTAAAAATTGTGTTAACTCAAAAAAACTGCATCTTGCAAATACCGCCGCTTACCATCCCCTCTTGCCGTTAATCCCCAATTACTATATCAAAAGGCAGATAGAAAAAAATCTTAAAGGATATGAAAAATATTTTAGCGCGGATAAAAATTCCATTAAAGGATTTTTCCCGCCGGAAATGGCTTTCGCGGAAAGAATTGCGGATCCGATTAAAAACAGCGGCGCGCTCTGGACAATGACCGACGACACCGCTTTTTGCGCCCACTATAACAACGTCCCCCCATACAATAAAATTTTAAAAAGAAACGATTTGCATATTTTCCTGATGAGCCATAAATGGCACAAAATAGCGGCTTTTGGGGAAATACAGGAAGGGCGAAGATTTTTAGACGCTTTATCCTACGGCTTCAATGATTGGATAGGAGACAACGATGGATATATTATTATTTGGATGGACTGGGAAACATTCGGTCACCACGACAAAAAAGCAAAACCGCAGCAAAACAGAATAAAAAATTTCCTCAAACCGTTTTTAAAAGAAATTGCTTTGCATGATAAATTTGAGCTTGCCACTCCCGATAAATTAATAAAAATTTTTCCGAAAACCATTGATGCATTTGTTCCGGACAGCAGCTGGTCTACGTCAGCCAACGATTATATCAAAGGCATTATTTGGCCGCTATGGCTGCATCCAAACAACATCTTTCATTGCCATTTTTGGACTTTGGCAAATTATGCTTTAAGCATTGCCGGAGAAACTAACAATCAAGAGTTGGAAGAATTAATAGATAAAGCTTTGTATTCTTGCCAACCCTGGCAGTGGTCGCATGGAAATCGCGAGGTTGCCAAAAAAGGATTAGAAATTTTCAGACAAATATTTGAACACCGAACAATTTCTTCAGGAGCCAGAGAGCGCGGAATGCGGCTAGTAAAAGAAATAGAGCAATTATAATAAAAACCCCATCAACGCTCTACTTGACCCCATTAGATATATTCGAATCTAGCGGGGCGAGAATTGCCCAAGATAAACATCAATAACTTCAAACAACTAATACTTTTTTTGAATTAGCACTCTGCTTGACAGAGTGCTAATTTTTTATATAATGGATATTATATGCAAAATTTAACCGGCCGACAATTCAATATTTTAAAACATGCCATAGATATTTATATAGAGACGGCCGAGCCGGTAAGCTCTAAACTGCTTGCTAAAAAATATTATCCGGAATTAAGCCCCGCCACCATCCGCAACGAATTCCAAATTCTAGAAAAAAATGGCTACATATACCAGCCCCATGTTTCCGCCGGAAGATTGCCAACCGACTTGGGGCTTAAAACCCTCGCCTCTTCCCTGTTTGAACAATTGGATCGCGAAGTTGAAAATTTCCGAAAAGATTTTTTGGAAAATTTCAACAAAAAATCTGATTATTTTTGGGGAGATCTGGTTGAAAAAATTTCTGACATTACCGATTCTTTCGCCGCCCTATCTTTAGAAAATCAATTTTATCATTACGGGATATCCGAACTTTTTAGCCATATTGCTTCTGCTGAGCCGGACGATTTCATTGAAATTGCGGAAAACATAGAAAATCTGGAAAATAATTTTTACCAATGGAAAGAGCGGCTTAATATTTGCCGCCCGGCTATATTCATAGGAAAAGAAAGCCCTATTACTTCTAATAAAAATATTAGCGTCATTGTCAACAAAATCCCCTGTGGCCGCAAAAACGCTTTTTCCATAATCATCGGCCCCAAACGAATGAAATACGAAAAAAATTTAGCGATTATAAAATCAATAGAAGAATTATTTTAATAATCCGCGAATGGCAACGAATTAAGCGCAAATCGCCGCGAAAGAAAATTTGCTGGCGCTCGTTTCTTAATTCATTGGTATTCGCAGACATCTATTATGAACGAAGAAAATAAAAATATTCCAAACGAAAAAACCGACGCAAACGCTGAGACCTCAAAAGAACAAAATGAATTACAAAAATGCCAAAACGAACGCGAGGAATATTTAAACGGCTGGAAAAGAGCTGTGGCAGACTTCGCCAATTACAAAAAAGACGAAGCTAAAAGACGCGCCGAAATAATAAAATTTGCCAACGAAGAAATAATATCGGACTTTTTGCCGATACTGGACAGCTTTGATCTGGCGCTGGCTGTTTCTCCGTCTTCCGAATCTGAAAACCAAATTAAAAAAGGCATAGCAATGATAAAAATGCAATTAATGGAGTCGTTGAAAAAATACGGGCTGGAGGAAATATCCCCGCATGGAAAAAAATTTGATCCGGCTTGCCACGAAGCCGTCGCCGAAACAGATTATGATAAAGAATCCGGAACAATCGTGGAAATTGTATCTAAAGGATATATTTTGAATAATAAAGTAATTAGAGCCGCAAAAGTAAAAGTAGCAAAATAAAAAATATAATTTATAAGCTGCAACCTAAAACTCACAACTCATAACTCACAACTCACAACTCATTGCTCATAACTCATAGCTCATTATACAATATTAATCAAACTAATAAGATACAAAATGTGAAATTTGAGATTTGAGATGTGAGATATAAGTTGCAAGATAATTTTTATGCCTTTAATTCCATGGGAACCATTCCGAGATATCCGAGATATAGATAAATTATTTGAAGATGATTTTTTTAAACCGGCCGCCTGGCATAAACCATTTAAAGGATTGATGCCGGCAATGGATGTTTATGAAAAAGACGGGAAAATCGTTGCTGAAATGGAAGCGCCGGGAATAGATCCGGAAAAAATAAATATTGAAGTTGAAGATGAGCATTTGCGCGTTTCCGGAAAAGAAGAAGAATTAAAAGAAGAAAAAGATAAAAATTATTACCGCAAAGAGATAAGAAAAGGATCATTTGAACGCCTCATTCGCCTGCCTGCGGCAATTAACGAGAATGAAATAGAAGCAAAATGCGAGAACGGAATGCTAAAAATCATTATGCCGAAAAAAGAAGAAAAAAGAGCGAAAAAGGTGGAAATAAAAGTTAAAAAATAATCGCTTATAATTATAGTCGTCATTTAACAACTCCTGTCCGATTTAAAGACGGGAGTTGATATATGACAATTAACGCATAATTAACAACGTAATCCACTAATGGCAACAAATTAAATATGAATTGCGGCGGAAACAGATTCGTTGACATTCGTTTTTTAATTCGTCGGCATTCGTGGAATATTCATTATTATGAAAATATTAGGAATAGACCTTGGCACCACCTTTTCAGCCATGGCGATTGTAGAGGGCGGCCAGCCGAGAATCATTGAAAATAAAGAAGGCAATCGCACCACGCCTTCCGTCGCCGCGATTTCTAAAAGCGGCGAACGGCTTGTGGGACTGCTCGCAAAACGGCAGGCGGTAACCAATTATCAAAACACCGTTTATTCGGTAAAGCGGCTTATCGGCAGAAAATTTTCCGATTCGGAAGTGCAAAAAGATAAAAAACTGCTTTCCTACGAAATAAAAGAATCCGCCTCCGGCGGAGTGGAAGTAAAAATGGGAGACCGGTTTTATAAGCCCGAAGAAATTGCCGCCATGATTTTGCAAAAATTGAAAATAGACGCGGAAGAAAAATTGGGCGAAAAAATAGAAGAAGCAATAATCACCGTTCCCGCTTATTTTGACGACAGCCAAAGGCAAGCCACAAAAAATGCCGGAGAAATAGCGGGATTCAAAGTGCGCCGAATTATCAACGAACCGACAGCCGCGGCCTTGGCATACGGATTTGAAAAAAAGAAAAATGAACAAATAGTTGTTTATGATTTCGGCGGCGGAACATTTGACATATCGGTCTTGGAAATATCGGAAGATACCATAGAAGTGAAAGGCACGGGCGGAGATACACATTTAGGCGGAGACGATTTTGACCAAAAAATCATAAATTACTTAATTGCCGAATTCAAAAAAAGCGATGGCATTGATTTATCAAAAGATTATTTAGCCCTGCAGCGGCTGAAAGAGGCGGCGGAAAAAGCCAAGCTTGAATTGTCCAGCG
>CAYTHZ010000046.1:0-6608 GCA_964437745.1 uncultured Candidatus Saccharibacteria bacterium | reverse complement strand
TTACGAAACGCCGATAAAAATTAGCAATGCGTTGCCGATGTGCTCATCAAGTACACAGACTTGACTCTTATTGTGTAATATGCTAAAATTAAATATCATCTAATAATTAAATGATCTCCGCGGCAATAGGATCGCCGCAATTCAACACCTTAAGGAGGTAAAATAATGGAAAGGCGCAGAAATGGTTCCGACCATCTGGTCTGCTCGCTGTCAATCGCGAGTCTCGCGCTCATGTTAGCCTGCTTCACGGATCTCGGCCAAATGAAGATCTTCAGGTTCATCGCGGGCGAGGCGGCGGTCGTCACCGCGATCGCTTACTGCTTCCAGGCGACGCGCAAATTGGGAAAGTCCACCCTCTTTTTGGTTGCCCTCTGGTTCGTCATCGCCTCGTTCCACTTCGCACAAGCCATTTGGTTCGTTGCGAAGCAGTACGGCGGAGGCCATCCCATGAGCCCCTCGCGAACGATAACAGTTCGCTTGGGGCTCTCACTTTTTATAGATTTGAATTTAATAATTTTCATAAAAGAAATTGCACTTCAAAACGGAAAAGCCGGCTTAGGAAACCCTCCGCCCCGAGAATGAGTCGGACCAACTAACAAAACTGGTCCGTTATTTTATTTTCTACACACTGTGGCACTTTTTATTTCTTATTGCCTACTCCGCAGAAATTTACAAGACTTCTTTCGCTTTCTTAACATCCTTTTCTGCAACAAATAGGTCTGCGCCACAAAAATCTCCCATATCGCCAGGAAATTCCATTCCTCGCTTCTGCAGCATGCTTTCAATACCAGATTCTTTCAATAAGTTTTTTGCCAGTCATGCCTCTGCAATTGAATTAAAAAATTTTATAAGAATTTCTTTCATAAAATTTATTTTAACATAATTCATTTCCCATGACATCTCTTATATTTTTTGCCAGATCCGCACGGGCAAGGATCGTTTCTGCCCACCTTCGCTCCGCTTTGCGAAACCACGGCTGGTAAACCGACTTTTTTTCCGCCAAATGCCAAGTCTCGTTGATTGCCGCGCTGATTATCGCCGACACCAAATCCGCGTCGATCCGCGTTTCTATCCGCGTTCATCCGCGTGTTAAGAGAAATCTCCATTTTAAAAATATTGGAAATTATGGTATCGCGCCAAGAAATAAACAGGGTTTTGAAGAGGCGATGAGATTCTGTTCTGTATTCCACTAATGGATCGCGCTGACCATAAGCCCTGATCCTTACGCTATCTCTTAAATATTCCATGTTTTCCAAATGCTCGCGCCATAACCAATCTAAAATTTGAATCATCAAATTTTTTATAATGCCGGGCCAGACATCCTTTCCGATTTTTTCTTCTCTTTTTTCATAAGCGCTGTTTACAACCGGAATTAAAAATTCTTTAACTTGCTCTTTGTAGCCGTAAATATTTTCTATTTCTCCGGAAAAATCGTCTTTATTTTCAATAAATCCTAAATTAAAAATCATTTCTGAAAAGTTATTCAACTCAATGCCCGTATCCAAAATATAATCCAAATGTTCAACTAAGACATTAACCGCGACTTCTTTCATATTTCCGCCTTTAAAAGCCGAGAGAATTTTTTCTCGCGTTGAATAAACTGAATTTCTTTGTTTTGCCAAAACATCATCGTATTCCAGAGTATTTTTCCTAACGTCAAAATTAAAACCTTCTATCTTATTTTGAGCGGATTCAATGGCGCGGGATATTATTTTGGATTCAATCGGCTGATCTTCCGGGATATGAAACGTTTGCATTAAATTTTTAATTTTTTCCGGAGCAAAAATCCTCATTAAATCGTCTTCCATTGAAACAAAAAATCTGCTTTCACCAGAATCTCCCTGTCGGCCGGACCTTCCGCGCAGCTGATTATCTATCCTGCGCGCCTCATGCCTTTCCGTGCCTAAAACAAATAATCCTCCCGCTTGACGGACTTGCTCCGCTTCGTATGAATCCGGCGGATTTCCTCCGAGAATTATATCTACTCCGCGGCCGGCCATATTAGTCGCAACGGTTACCGCGCCCAATCTGCCGGCTTGGGCGATTATCGCGCCTTCTCGTTCATGATTTTTAGCGTTTAAAATTTCACATTTTATTCCTTCGGCTTTCAGCAGCGCGGCTAAATATTCATTTTTCTCAATAGAACGGGTGCCCAACAAAATCGGCTGTCCCAATTTATGCTTTTCTTTTATTTCTTTTATTATCGCCTGAAATTTTCCTTTTTCCGTTGAAAAAACAAGATCCGACTCATCTTTTCTTATCATTTGCTTATTGGTCGGAATGGTAATGACGTCTAACCCGTAAACTTTATGGAATTCTTCCGCCGAATCTTGGGCAGTGCCGGTCATTCCGGCCAATTTTTCATATAACCGGAAATAATTTTGAAAAGTAATGGTCGCCAATACTCGGCTTTCCTGATTTATTTTTACGCCTTCTTTAGCCTCAATCGCCTGATGAAGCCCGCTGGAAAATCTGCGCCCGTGCAATAATCTTCCTGTAAATTCATCTACAATTATTACTTCGCCGTTTTTCACAATATATTCTTTATCTTTATGGAATAAAGCGCGCGCCTTAAGCGATTCCTCCAGATAATGAATGTATTTAAAATTTTCCGGACTATAAAGGTTGTCTATTCCCAAAATTTTTTCCACCTTATCAATGCCACTGTTGTTTAAAGTAACGGTTCTTAATTTTTCATCCACTTCAAAATCTTCATTTTTTTCAAGGCGCGGCACGATGGCGCTGAATTTTTTGTAAAAATCGCTGGATTCAACATCCGGTTCAACTATAATTAAAGGCGTCCGCGCTTCATCAATTAAAATAGAATCTACCTCGTCGACAATCGCAAAAAAATGTCCGCGCTGGACTTTTTGGCTTAAATCGTAAACCATATTGTCCCGCAGGTAATCAAAACCAAATTCATTATTCGTCCCATAGGTAATATCCGCGTCATAAGCCTCTTTGCGAGAACAAGGCCGTAAAAAATCATGCTCTATTTTAAAACCGCCGATCAAATCGCGGACTTCATCTTTTTTTTCAATTTCTTTTGCATTTATGCTCTCCGGGGTCTTTTCAATCCTAAAAGAAGGATCATATAAATATGCTTGGTCGTGAGTTAAGCAGGCGACGCTCATTCCCAAAGCATAATAAATCTGCCCCATCCAAACAGTATCGCGTCTCGCTAAATAATCATTTACGGTAACAACGTGGACCCCTCTGCCTTTAATGGCGTTTAAATAAACAGCCGCGGTGGCGGCCAAGGTTTTTCCCTCGCCAGTTTTCATTTCTGTAATCTTTCCCTGATGCAGAGCAATAGCTGCCATCAACTGAACGTCAAAATGCCGTTGGTTTAAATTTCTTTTAGCCGCTTCCCTAACGCTGGCAAAAACGTCAGGCAATATATCATTAAGAAACTCTCCTTTTTCCAGCCTTTCCCTGAATTTTTTTGCGCTATTCGCCAATTCTTCACCATCCCACATTTCTTTTCTTTTTTCAAAATTAAAAATTTCCTCAAGCTTCGGCTTAAGATTTTTAATATAACGTTTATTAGCATCGCCAAAAATATTGAATAATTTAACCAACAACCGATAGCAAATAGCCAATAGGCGCGGATTTATTTTACAACGGCCCAATAGCTAATCGCTAAGATTCTTTTATCATTCTTCCCTTTTTTTTCTTTACATCTATTTGTTTTTCTTTATATTTGTTTATTTGTCTTTGTATCTCTTCTTTGGCTTCATCAATTGATAAATATAAATCGCTTCTTTCCGCCTCGGCGCGGATAACTTCTCCCGGTAAATTTATATTAATTTCTGTCCTAAAAAAATCTCCCTTTTGATGATGTTTCGTGGTTTTCCCGATTTCCACTTTTGCCATCACAACCCCCTTTTTTACAAGGCTTGAAACAAACTTGTCAAGGGCATTAATTTTTTTAGAAAGGTAATCTTCAATGGGCGGAGTTAATTGAATATTAGTCGTTTTAATAATAAATTTCATTGTAATATAAATAACGCAAATTTGCGAAATTACCAATATAAATGATTTGTAATTCGCGCAAATTATAATACAAAATTCGCGTTATTGGAATTATTTTTAAAATCCCACATAAATTATTTCTTCTTCTAAATTTATGTTAAATTTTTCTTTAATAGTTTTTTTAATTGAGTCAATCAACAATTTTACGTCTCGGGCTTTTGCGTTGTCAAAATTAACGATAAAGTTGGCGTGTTTTTCGGAAACTTTGGCGCCGCCAACGCTTTTGCCAGCAAGCCCCGCTTCTTTTATTATAATTCCGGCCGGCACCAATGGAAAAGGATCGTCTTTCAGCCATTGTTTAAAATATTTATTAAATTTTTGAGGAATTTTTTCAAACGCTACATTTTTAAAAATTGAACCGGCGCTCGGATACCGCATTGGATGATTTTTTAATCGATAATTTATGTTTTTTTCGGACAATTCTTTAATTTTTTCCGCATCGCCTGGGTTTAATATAATTTTTGCTTCTAAAATTATTTCGTTATCGATTTTTTTAAAAATACTGCTTCTATATCCAAATTCGCATTCTTTATTATTTCTTTTGATAATTTGATACGGCGGACGTTTATAAAGCGAAACTGTTTCTTTAATAATATCTTTCATTTCTCCGTTAAAACAGCCGGCATTCCCGCGAATCGCTCCCCCAAAAGCGCCGGGCAAGCCGGCAGCCCATTCTAAACCGGATAAATTATTTTTAGCCGCGATATTTACTAAATCAACCATTAAAATTCCGGCCGAAGCAACAATATTTTTATCTTTTATCTTGCACCTTGTATCTTGTATCTTAATTATTAAACCGCGGAATCCTTCGTCGCTTACTAAAATATTTGTGCCGCCGCCTAAAACAAAAATCGGTAAATTTAGCCTATTTGCCTCATTTAACGCGCCTTTTAATTCCTCTATATTTTTTGCTTCAATAAAATAATCAGCCGGTCCGCCTATTTTATAATTAGCATAATCCTTTAAAATAACATTTTTTTTTAATTCCATAATGAAAAATGAACCCGCCAGCGGTTGACTCCAATTCATATGTAATAAACGAGTGCTCATCTGGCGGGTTCAATATTAATTATAAGATTAGGTATTTTTATTGTCAAATTAAAACGCCCCCCTTTTCTTAAATCAAAAAAAGAGGGGCTAAATTCCGAATAAGATTTATCTTATTTTTTTCCCCCAATTTCCTCTCTAATTTTATCAATCAAATAAGAAGCGTATTCTTTCCCGCCCAAACCAAACGCCAATCCGCCGGCAATGGCAAGCATAGCCACTAATCCGGTAATAAGAATATTAATTATGCTTGTTGCGATTCCCAGCTGGGTAAGCGCCGCCAAAACGGCGAATATTACAATCGCATACCAGGCAGCTGTAGAAACAAATTGAGCGCCTTTAATTTTCGCCGCGCTCATTGAAGAACGGATTAAAGATCGTAAAAATTCTCCAAATAAAACCGCCATGACCAAAATTAACACGGCCGCAATAATATTGGGAATATAATAAATAATCTGACGGAAGAAATCAGATAGCGCGTAAAGACGCAAAATATCGGAAGCTGCCAAGAAGAACGCAATGGCAATGAGCCAAAATACCAATTGGCCCAAAAAACGGCCGGAATTTAAAGACAATCCGCCTCTTTCCACAAACCGCCTAAAGCCTAATTTTTCCAAAACGCTGTCAATTTTTAAAAGACTGATTAATTTTTCGATTACAGCACCAAAAGCAGTGGCAATTATTAAGCCAATAATAATCACCAGCAAAGCGCCGATTAAATTAGGCAAAGAGCCAATTACCGTTGACCAAAGGTTTTGCATTGCCAAAGTAAGAGTATCGCTCCAAGTTTGAATAATCATGAATTAACTTACAACTTGCAACATCGTATATTATTATTGTATATTTTGTCGTTAGTTGTTAGTCAATAAAAGATATATTTTATAATATCGACTTTAAGATAATTAAAGCAATTCGACCATTAACATATTTTATGGATTATTATTAATAATATCAAAAATTTAAGCAATAATTAAGAGGCAGCTGTGGATAAATTCTATAACTGCTGTTTTGATAATAACTCTGGGTTCTCCAAAAACTTTATCAAAAAAACACCATTGATTGATTGAAAAATAATATTATTTATGATAAATTTAAAATATCTGCGGGCATCGCATAGCGGTTTAATGCTCCGGCTTTTTTCTGAAATCATTTGACAATTGCAGGGAAACTCCATTTGGCAAATTAAATGAAATCAAAATTTCAATTTTACGAGTGTAGCGCGGTGGCTAGCGCGCCCGTTTTCTCCATTCTCCGCAGCAAATGCGGGATTCGTACAGTGGTAGTACGCCACCCTTCCAAGGTGGAGACGCCAGTCCGATTCTGGTATCCCGCTCAACTACCGCAAAGAACGGTCAAGCAGGATGCGAGGGTTCAATTCCCTTCGCTCGCTTTGCAAATTTTAATAATCCGCTGCATCATATTATGATAATCCGCTAATTAACGCTAATATTATAATGACAAATATGCTTGAAAACCAAAAAGAAAAACTTTCCGGCCCTAAACTAAAAGCGGCTGAAGAAAACCGC
>CAYTHZ010000045.1:5133-6632 GCA_964437745.1 uncultured Candidatus Saccharibacteria bacterium | reverse complement strand
TTCTTCTTCAATTTTTTGTATCAATTGTTCTTCGCACTCTTTTTGCGTTTGAAGTTTTTTTCTCCTTTCTTCCATTGCCCGCTCTTCTTCTTTGACTTTTTCAATTAATTTCTTTTGGTTGGCTTTTTCTTCCGCCAGCCGCATTTTTATATTATCAGCCATTTTTTGCCGCCTCTCTTTTTCTTCTAATAATTTTCTTTTTCTTTCTTGCGCCGCTTCTTCTTCTCTTTGGATTGCCGCCATTAATTTTTCCTCTCTTTTCTTTTCTTCCAATAATTCTTTTTTGGTTTCTTCAACGGACTTTTTTTCTTCTTCTAAATTAAGGAGCATTTTTTCTCTTAATTCTGATTCCACTGTTTCTTCCCGCTCAATTCTTTTCTTTTTTTCTTCCACCAATTTTTCCACATCCTTTATACTCTCTGCTAATTTTTCCTCCTCTTTTTTTTCTTGATTTAATTTTTGTTTTAAACGTTCAAAATCCGCCAATCTTTCTTTCAGCTCCGCCGATATTTTTTCCGCTTTTTCTTTTTTGATTTTTTGCTCCGCCTCTATTTTTTCCGCCTCTTCCTCCAGCAACCGTTCTTCCTCAAGCATTTTATTTTTCATTTCCCGCACCCTTTTCTGTTCTTCCTCCAGCTTTCTTTTCGTATCCTCCATAAATATTTTTCTTTCTTGAATTTCCGAAATAATTTTTTCTTTTTCCTCAATTTTTATTTTTTGATCTTTTTCAGCTTTTCTTCTTTTTTCCTCCAACAACATCTCTTTTTCCTGGATTTCTTTTATTAACCGCTCTTCTTTTTGTTTTTCTTCCTCTAATTTTCTATTTATTTCTTCCGCTAATTTCTTTTTATTTTCTAATTCTTTTTTTTCTTCTTCAGTCAATCTCTTTTTCGTCTCTTCCATTAAATAATGTTCTTTTTCCATTTCCTCCATCATTACCCGCTCTTTTGCCTGCGCCTCTAATAATCTTTTTCTGACTTCTTCCGATCTTTTTTTAGCCTCTTCCACTTCTTTTTCTATTTTTTGCCTGGCTTCTTCAAAATACGATTTATCCTCCGCTTTTTCTTCGGGTTTTAATTCAATTTTTTCAACTTCAATAACCCGCTGGGGCGCGGCGGCATCGTCTTGAACTTTTTTAACTAATGATATATCTTTTGCCATTTTTTAAAAAATAGTAAATAAAAAGTAGAATAATTTTTATTCTGCTTTTCGTTTGTTATTTTCTAAAGCCAGTAAATTCTATTTTCTATTTACTGCTTTCTATTTTCTAAATCGTTTCTTCCGCTATTTTTAATCCTATTTTTTCAATCGGCGCCGGATTATAGAGATTATAAAATAATTCTATAACTTGTTCCGTGTTAAGAGAAATGACATTCAGCCCAAGAGATTTTAAGCCAGCTTCCACTACCCAAGATCTTTGATTAATCTGAATTTTTTTTTGTTCAAAATCCGCAAGCCGCTTGGCGCTTTCGGCTGCCCCCTGACTGCTTAAAGGCTTC
>CAYTHZ010000045.1:2285-5112 GCA_964437745.1 uncultured Candidatus Saccharibacteria bacterium | reverse complement strand
TTTTTGTTAAAACCGATTGAGATTCTTTCACAACCGAGAAAATATCAAAAGGCACTATTACGTAAAAACCTTTTGTCATAATAGTAGAATCTTCAACTAAAATTTTGATAAATTCTATATATTCTCTCAATTGATTTTTTAATAATTCGTTGTTTTCCAGAGATTCCCGATTTCTTAGTGTTTCTAAATAATTACTAATATTTATCCTTCGCGAATGAATAATAAATTGCGTGGAAAAATCCAAGGAATTCAAAAATTGTTGAAACAAAGCCAAAATCTGCGAATTTTCTTCTTCGCTTTTCAACGCCACGTTTATGCCGGAAACAGCTAAAATTTTTCTCAAAGAGCCGTTTTTCAAAATAATTATCCCGTCTTTTATCGTGTCAATCCGGCTAAATTCTTGAGTGGATGCGATGGGTTCCATTAGTTTAGAAAATAGTAAATAGAAAGTAGAAAATAGAATCGTGTTTTAATTCTATAACTTTAAAACTTTATTGATCTAACTTTGCCGCTATGTTTTTTATATCTTCGTCAGCCAAACGCTTAAAGGGTTTTTTGAAAACATGAACAACGGGCTTTGCCGTTTTCTCTAAAGACACTTTGCGGACTCTTTCTTTTCTTTGCCAAAAATATTTTTTGGGATTCCAGAAAAATTTAAAAGCGGAAACCAAAACTCTTTCTATGGGCTGATTATTGGGTTTTACAAAAGCAAACACAAAAGCCAAAATGGCAGAAAAGACCGATAGCATAAACCAAACTCCGAAAGTAAAAATATAAAAAGTGATAAAAATGAAAAATCCCGCTCCGCCTAAATACAAAAACTGCCTCAAAGTCAAAGGGCCGATAATTTTATCTTCTACTTCAATGAATTGAGGAACTTGAAAATGCATATAATCCACGAATTGCGACGAATCAGAAACAAATCGCAACGAATTTTATTCGTTGATATTCGTAATTATATTCGTTGCCATTCGCGAGTTATTGCTCGGCTTCTCCAAATATCTTTTTCGGCTTCTTATACTCTCCGTATTTTATTACCTTGTGTTCCGGATCCCTCTTTTCCTCTTCGTTTTCCGCCTCTGCCTCAAATTCATCTTCTATCGGCTCCAATTCCGCCTCCACTTCTTCTGTTTTTGGTATTTTACGGCTATTTTCAACAGCCGATTCTCCAGTAACCGGTTCGTCAATATCAGCTATAGGCTTTAAAGGCGCTGATTTAAATTGTTGAAAATTATCGCTCATTTTTTACGTTTTTGGACCCCTATCTTTTGATTCTTCTTTCACGTTCGCGTATTTTCCGACTATTTTTATGCTAGTAGATTCATTTTCAATAGCTTTTTTTATTTTTTCGGCAGAAAATGCAAAACTTCTACCCATTGATTCCATCTGTTTCGCCAACATCGGGCTTTCTTTGATAATTAATTCCCGTCTTCCTTCTTCTGTTTGCTTATCCTGCGGCAAAGACTGATTCAGCGCGTTCATCCATTTATCATGGAATTTGTCAGCCGACGCTTTATCCATGGATTTATAAGCGTCTACTACCGCATAAGAATTAAGCTTGTGCACCATTCCCATCATCTTTTCAGCAAGAGATCCCTCGGCATTGGTCCAAGCTTTAAAGTTGATTTTTCCGAGAGCTTCCGGCCCTTGGCGCATTAATCCTTGTTCAAATTCTTTTGTTAATTCTTGTTCTTGTTTAATTAATCCGTATCTTTCCCTTTCCGCTTTTATTTCCGCCTCCTTTTGACGTATCATAGGTTCATATTTCATTTCTATGTCTTTGTGTTTTTCCGGGTTGTCTTCTCTGTCTATTTCGCGCGCCATATTTCGCTGAATATCGGTTAATTCCCGCGATAATTTTGGAACTTCGCCTGCGTTATCTTTTCTTTCTTGTAAATTTTCAAATTTTGCCATTAAATCTTTATTCAATCCCGTTGAAGAATTGACGGCGTTTGAAATTCCGTATTTTACTGCTGTTGGATAAGATTCTTTCCAGAATTTTACGGGGTCGTTAAATTGTTTTTTGATTGCCTTATCAAGTATCATTGCCGCGGCGCCCGTGCCTCCGGCAGCCAAAATCGCTTTTTCATAAGCTTTTCTTTCTTCCGAAGATTTTGACTTCATCGCGGTTTCTATTTCTTTTGACCGGTCTTCCAATCCCCTTTCTCTGGTTTTTTGGCCATAAGCCATTGCTTTAGTGCCTAAAATTGTAAGCGGCCTGATTCCTGTTTTAGCCAATAAGAATCCTGCTTTTTCGCTGGCAGCGGCTCTTGCCTGTCTGGTAGCTAATTCCGTGCCGCCCTTTGTTGCGGCCCAGGTTTTCTTTCTTGCCCACATTCCGGTTCTAGAAGCCGCATTGGTAAAATAACTAGCGCCAGCTATGCCCATTTCCAAAGCAACTTTCATTCCTCCGAAAATTAAAGCTAAAATTATAAGCATATTAATACCAAGCACAAGCAATTCATTTTTAAGCATAAAATTCGCTACCGCAGAATTGGTTAAGTCTTTGCCGGCGTTTATTTGCCCGGTATAATTTTGCATTTCAACCGCGCCATTAATGGCAATCACCATAAAGAAAAGCATTATCGGCGCGAAAAACACCCATTTTAAAAACGCATTCCACCAGCGGGACCAAATACTTTGGCCGATAGCGGCGGATAATTCGGGAAATATCCAGAAAAACCAGGCAAAAGGCGCCAGTATCAGTAAAATTATCAAAGCCATATATCTGATTAAGAATAAAACAAAAACAGCCGCAAAAGCAATTAACAGCAAAACTCCTAGAATAACAAGGAACAATAAACTAATAAAAGCCGATAATATAATA
>CAYTHZ010000045.1:0-2185 GCA_964437745.1 uncultured Candidatus Saccharibacteria bacterium | reverse complement strand
TAGATGGCGGCAACCCACTCTGTTTATTATCCATTGCGGTCACTAATTTAGTAAATCCCGTGGCAGCCATCAATTTTTCCGAAAAATTATTTGTTAAATCAATTTTATTCAAAAAATATTTATTAAAAACATTGGAAAAATCAATAAAAATTCCGCCTATCATTAAGCTGAAATTTATGAGTAAAGCGGCGATTATCAAACGAACCAAAGTTTTGCGGACATTAAAAGTATCCAAACGCAAAATCGTGGCAATACCAATTATCACCATTCCCAAAAGGAAAAACAGATTCACGATATTTCTAGAAAACGTCCATCCATGAGCCAAGATAGGATTGGTGGCAATTCCGTAAGTAGTCACTTTCAACACCCAATCAATCATTCCTCCCAAAATACCCACAAGCCAACCGATAATCAGACTAACTCCCTCGGCAATTGTCATTAAAATAGAACCGATAAGACAATCAATTACACTGCCACCTCCCCCTAACGCGCACGATAAAAACCCCGCTTCTGCCGGCTTTGGAATTAAAAGAAAAATTAAAAAAACCGGAATAATTAAAAATAAATATCTAAAATGTTTTTTTTGCATAAAAATGCGGCAATAATGCGTAAAACTTATTTTTACTTGCACCACTAACCGCCTGTTAAACTATTTAATATCGCCAATTTTTATTTTAAAGATTCAAGATAGTTTGCGTATTGCGCGGCGCAAAATCCATAAAAATTATCTTCGGCTATGGCGCTGCAATCTGCTCCCGCAGGAAATGCCGCATAACCTTTCTCATTGCAATCTTGTTCCATAGCCGCCAAGTAACTCGCGGTATTAACGCAAGATGAAGCCGAAAAATGCCTTAAACACTGTTCTTTTAAAGCGTTAAAATTATCGCTACAATTGCTTTGCGAAGTTCCGCAAGAGCCGTTAGCGCATTGAGAGGGAGCTACGGATGTTTTTTTAAACGAAGATGGCATTACCGATGAGTAATCCGTTCTCAGTGTGCCTCCCCAATTAAATCCATTCATAATATCCCAGAGCATACCACTGGTAAATAGCGCAGTTAAAAGCCCTATCACTGACTGCGAAGCATGAAGAGGTTCAAAACTGGCTCTTATTAATTCTTCTACCGCCCTATACATAACCTTATTAGGAACTGTTTCAATATAATTCCAAGCAACAGGCGCGCCATTATGATAAGCGATGGGTTTTTCTTTAAGGCCATGGAACATTCCATCTCCGGCAAGCGCGCTGTTTTCCAATGATTGGAATTGATTAATTTGCTCTTCCCTCATCAAATCATTAGACATTGCCATGGTGCCATAAAAAGTATTTTGCGGATAAGCCATTAATTCCATCCAAGTATTCCAGCCGCCGCCTTTAACAAAATCCTGATTAAAAATATTCATTTTGGAATCATCTATGGTAGGCTTCAGCATTTGTCCCCTGCTAGCCGTCGTGGGCATAGATTGATAATATGGCCGCAATACTTCTTGGTAAGACGGCCTTGTGTAAGCTTTCAAATTGGCGTCTATATATCTTTTTGCCATAGAAAGCGGCACATCGTTTAATAGACCCTTCCAATCGGAAACAAATTTATTGCCAGATGTTCCTCCGCCCATAATATATTTCCTAATTATTGGTATTAAAAATTGGTTAATCACTATCGGCTTTGCCATCTCTATGACAGTTTCTGGTATATCTTTCACAATAATTACCGGCACCGCGGGCATAGCCGGAACAATCATCCAATTTTGCAATTCCGGAACAACGGGCGTTAATACCGAAGAAGATTGAGCGTTCACCGAACCAACGAATCCCAAAAAATTGCCAAAAACAAAAGACGCAATTAATAATATAGAAATAAATTTTTTAAACGCCATAAATATAATGCCAATCTACGAATTTATCCGAATGATACGAATATTTTTGAAGGATATCTTGATTCGCGGCATTCACATATTATTCGTAAATTTGTATTATTTTTATATTTTTATTTAAAAGTCACAATACGGATTGAAAACCTTTATTTAGATGATTCCAATTTTGCCACCCTTTCTTCCAGTCGCCGCAACTGTTCCGAAATAATAGCCAATTCCTGCTCATGTTTTTGATATAATGATATAAACTCGTCCAGCTTGCTTATAAACGGATGGAAATTATCTTTGAGCCATTTAACATCCTGTTTGATTT
>CAYTHZ010000044.1:0-6649 GCA_964437745.1 uncultured Candidatus Saccharibacteria bacterium | reverse complement strand
TTAAAAGCATTTCCGCAACTATTAATAATAATTTAATTTCCATTAATAACTTTTTTATTTTAATAAATCCGCAGGGGTCAATAAGTCTTCAATCTCTAACGAGATTCATATTTTTAAAAAAAATTCTTCGAATGCCGGAGAATTTTTATTTTTAAAGTTATCCACACTTTTAAAAAAATAAAAAAGATTTATAATAATAAATATATTTTAAAAAAATAACAGAATTAAAATTTCAATTTTAATTTTTTATTTAATATGATGAATGGCAACGGAGTCAAACAGTCCGGCAGCCAAGAGGCGCCGGTAGTAAAGGCGCCGGAAGCAAAATTAGCGCCGGAGCCGAAAAAATTCCTTTTTGTTTCTTTGGAAAGCTTAAGCGGAGATTTAGCATGGACTGTGAAAAAAGAGGGAAATGAGGTGAAGGCGTATATTAAAGCCAAAAGTGATATAGATGTTTATAGTGGATTTATAGACAAAATGGATAATTGGGAGTCTTATATTGATTGGGCCGATGTAATTGTTTTTGATGATGTAGAGTTTGGGGAAGTGGCGGAAAAATTACGCAAAAAGGGAAAGTTGGTGGTCGGCGGCGCCGCTTACACGGATAAATTAGAGATGGATAGGGAGTTCGGCCAGGCAGAATTGAAAAAATACGGAGTTAATATTTTGCCCAGTTGGAATTTTTCAGACTATGATGCTGCCATAGAATTCATTAAAAATAATCCGGACAGGTATGTTTTTAAGCCAAGCGGAAATATCCCGTCAGGAGGAAAAGGGCTTTTATTTTTAGGCGAAGAAGAGGATGGAAAGGATATTTTGGAAATCTTGGAACAAAACAAAGAAATTTGGAAAAAAAAGGCAAAAATTTTCCAATTGCAAAAATATGTATCGGGCGTGGAGGTGGCTGTGGGCGCTTTTTTCAATGGCAAAGATTTTATTTATCCAATTAATGTTAATTTTGAGCATAAAAGAGTGTTTCCCGGAAATTTGGGGCCTTTTGCCGGCGAGATGGGCACTTTAATGTTTTGGAGCCAGCCTAATGTTTTGTTTAAATCAACATTAGAGAAAATGAGACCGGCCTTGGCTGAATCCGGATATGTTGGATATGTGGACATTAATACCATTGTTAACGGCAGGGGAATTTATCCTCTTGAATGGACTTGTAGATTTGGCTATCCTACTATTCAAATTCAGCAGGAAGGAATTTTAATGCCGATGGGTGACATGCTTTATAAACTTGCCAAAGGAGAAAACTTTGAATTAAGAACGAAAAAAGGTTTTCAAATAGGCGTGAGAATTTTAGCTCCTTCGTATTTGGCAAAGACTGACAGGGAATTAATTGAAATGTATCATGATTTGCCGATATTGTTTAAAAAACAGAATTTGGACGGAGTACATATAGAAGATGTTAAAATTGATAATGGTATTTGGCGCATTGCAGGCGTATCGGGGTGTCTTTTGGTGATTACCGGTTCGGGATCCACAGTTTTCGAAACTCGAAGACAGGCTTATTTAAGGGTGAAAAATATAATGGCTTTGAATATGCTTTATCGGGTGGATATCGGCGTTAATTGGCCGGAAGATTCCGATAAATTGCAGACTTGGGGTTATTTATAGATGGATAAAATAATTATTTATTCTGACGGCGGCTCCAGGGGAAATCCCGGGCCGGCGGCCATCGGCGCATATATTGAAAGCGGACCGGAAAAAATAAAGCCGCCTAAATTTTATTCGGAATATTTAGGAGAGGCTACCAATAACGAAGCCGAATACGAAGCTATTATTTTTGCTATTAAAAAAATAAAACATTTAGCCGGAAGGGAGATTTTAAAAAATATAGATGTGGAAATCATGTGCGATTCGGAATTAATCGTTAATCAATTAAACCATAAATATAAAATTGAAGAAAAAAAATTACAGCCGTTATTTTTAGAAATTTGGAATTTAATGATTGATTTCGGTTCAATAAAATTTATTCATGTTCAAAGAGAACAAAATAAAGAAGCGGATAAGCTAGTTAATCATAAATTAAACGAGATGGAGAGTAGATTGTCTTTTTGATCGACCCCGCATTTTTTTGACATTATTAATTAATTATAGTATAATTGCAAAAAGCAGGTTGGACGATAGCTCTGTTTTTACAACAGAGAGGAAAGTCCGGACTCTCACTTGTTTTTGTAAAAAAACAGTTAAAAAAATACGGGCTAACGGCCCGCCGTCGTAAGACGAGAGGTGCGAACAGAGACGACCGAGTGCGAAAGCACGAGGGAGCCCCGCTCCAATTTTGCCATTTAATTAATAAATTTTTCTAAAATTTCACAAACATAGAAAATTTTTGCGGCGTAGTGCCCGAATGGGGCCGAGCGAAGCGAGTACGCCGCCTTAAGATTAAATCGCAAAATTGGAGCGGGGCGCAGTTCAGTTATAAGGTTTATCCAAAAGCTGAGGTGAAACGGCTAAATCCTTATTGAGTGCAAGAGCAAATCCCGTTCAAATTTTTAGATTTTAGACAAAGCAAAAAGACTGATGTCATAGCCTTTTATAAGAATTAAGGAGCGATAAGGTAATAACGGGGATATTCAATTTAATTATATTCTAAATAAATAAATTCGTTAAGTCTAAAAATTTGGACGGGATAAAAGTAGCTCGCTTGAGTCCGCGAGCAATCGCGGTCCTAGACAAATTATCGTCGGCTCTTCTTTATTGAAGGGTTTACAGAATCCGGCTTATAAACCTGCAATAAAAAATCCGCCTTCGCAGTTTGCGATGGGCGGATTTTTTTAAAAAAACCGAGATAAAAAACGGACCCCATTAAAAGCAGGGTCCGTCGTTATTTTTTGAAAATTAGTTTTTATTTATTTGCTTATTGTTTCAGAACAGCGCAAGCTCATTCGTTTTGCCGCTCTCTCTATTGCCAGGATGTAGGCCGCCAGCCTGTTGTTGACGCCATATTTTTTGGCTCTTTTAAACACCTCTTCGGTGTTTTCTCTCATTTTTTTTCGCAATTCGATTTCTACTGCTTCGGCTGTCCAGGATTTTGCCTGGACATTCTGTTCCCATTCAAAATGAGAAACAGTGACTCCGCCGGCGTTTGCAAGAATGTCGGGGAGAATAATAATTCCTTTATTCGTTAAGATTTTATCCGCTTCCGGAGTGGTTGGTCCGTTGGCAAGCTCTAAGATAATTTTTGCTTGTATGTTTTCGGCGTTAACTTCGGTTATTTGGTTTTCCAGGGCTGCCGGCACCAATATGTCGCACGGAAGAGAAAGAAGCCATTCATTATGTTCGTTATCGGATTTTGCCTTTACTATTTTAACATTAGATCCGGTATAAAAAATAACCGATCCCTTTTCGTCTTTAATTTTTTTTAATATATTTAAATCAATGCCATTAGGATCGTAGATTGAGCCTTTACTGTCGGATGCGGCAATAATTTTCATTCCGCGATTATCGGCAAATTCGGCAAAATGCCTACCTGCGTTTCCGAATCCTTGAATTACTACGGTTTCATATTTTTTATTTGAAATTTCGCTTAAATATTCCAATACGAAATCTCCGCCTCTGGCGGTGGCAGTGCCTCTGCCGAGCGATCCGCCCAATTCCACCGGTTTTCCGGTTACAACGCCAAGATTATTTTGTCCCGGAAATAAATTAGAAAATTCATCAACAATCCAAGACATTATTTGGGCGTTGGTGTAAACATCTGGGGCCGGCACATCTATAAACGGTCCAATCTCGTTTCTGATTGCCTGGACGAATGCCCTTGTCATTCTTTCTTTTTCTCCCAAAGACATATGTTTGGGATCGCACTGGATTCCGCCTTTGGCGCCGCCGAGCTCAAGGTCCATAACGGATGTTTTAAAAAACATCCAGCCTGCCAGAGCAATCACTTCGTCAAGGTCAACTTTTGGGTGGAATCTTATTCCTCCTTTATAGGGGCGGCCGGTATAACTGCCGTAAGAATTGAGATATTTTACGCGGTAGCCTGTAAAAACTTTAACTGTTCCGTCATCCATTTTAACCGGAAAATTAACAATAATGATTTTTTTGGGAAATTTTAGAATTTCCGTTAATCCTTGGTTAAGATTGAGGATTTTTGCCACTTCATCCACAATCTTTTTAAGATTTTCGTACGGATTGATTTTTATTTCCGACATTCCTTTTCCTCCTTGTGTTTTTTTATTTTTAATTTTTTTTGTAAAAGATTGATCCATTTATATATTATCTTATTTAATTTGAATTTGTCAATGCTTTATTCTTTCTAAAATTGCGGACGCAAGCCCCCATTTTTTTCATTGACTTTTAAATTTTTTTTGGCGCAAAAGAATGGCGTTAATCGTTCATGAATATGGCCGCTAGGGCCGGTTCAAGTAAAATTCCTTTAAGGGCAAGCGTGTCGGCCGCAAGGGGCAGGGCGACGATATTATAGCTGGTTGCCCAAAAAAGATTTTGGATCATTTTGTCGTATGTTGGGCGGGATAGTTTGATAATTTTCACGATATCGCGAGGATCGTTCCTGGCTAAAATAATTCAGGCTGATTCAATAGTCACGTTTATGCCTGCGCCAATAGCAATGCCAAGATCGACTTGAGTAAGGGTGGGCGCGTCGTTGATGTCGTCACCCACTATAATCACTTTAATTCCGCGATTTTGCCGCTCTTTTACTTTTTCCGATTTTTGATGAGGCAGCGCTCGGGCAAAATATTCATCAATGTCCAATTCTTTGCTGACCTATTTAGTCACATCTTCCGAATCGCCGGCAATCATGGAAGTCTTCGCGCCGAGTTCTTTCAGATTTTTTACTGCCTGGCGCGATTATTCGCGAATAATATCCGCCAGAGCAATAGCGCCGAATAGTTGTTTTTCTTTAACAACAAAAATTACCGTTTTGTCCCTTTTCTCCGGCTTCTTCAATTAATGCAAGCATCTTTTCCGTAATTTTTAATCCTATGCTTTTCAACAGCGCCGGACCGCCAACCGCAGAATTCTTTTTACTACGGCGTTTTTGAATATCCGCAGAAAAGCGGAAACTGGCATACCGGAAAACACGAGCCGATTATAACCAAAGAATTATTTGAAGCGTGCCAGCGGCAATTAAAACGGGATCAAATCGCAAAATCAGAAACCAAAAAATTCGCTTTTACCAAGCTTATTAAGTGCGGATTATGCGGTTCGGGAATAAGCGCCGAGGAAAAATATAAAAAACTGAAAAACAGCGATATTCACCGCTACGTTTATTATGGCTGTAATAGGTTGCGGGATATTCATTGTGAATGCGGATATATAAGGGAAGAAGAATTAATAAAGCAGATTGCCGGTATAATAGATAAGGTTGATATAAACGAAATAGGTATGAAATGTAAATTTGAAATGGAAATTGAGCGGTACGATAAATTCAGGAAAAATGTTTTAGGAGTAAAAGAGGATGATATAGAGCGAGAAAAAGAAATAAATATACGCAATTACGTCAAATATCTGTTACGGGAGGGAAGTATAACAGAAAAACGGGAATTGCTCGCGTTTTTGAAAAGCAGGCTGGTGGTTAGGGATAAGATGGTTGCGCCGGAAAGGTAAAATTTTTGGGATGACAAGCGTCTTATTTTATGATTTTATTATATATATGCACTCAAAGGAATATTATATAAATCTTCGGAATAACTACTTGCCTGAAAAAGTTAAGGTGCTTTTTATTTTTGAATCCCCGCCGGCAGCCGGGCATTATTTTTATGCCGATACCGGAAGCGAAAGATTGTTTGACGCGATGATGGAAGCCATCGGTTATAAGCCTAAAAATAAAATCGAGGGATTAAAAACATTCCAAGGACAAGGCTATTTTTTGATAGATTCGACGTATGTTCCAGTTAACGAGATGACAAATAAAGAAAGGAGGACACAAGTATTGAATGATATTGATATCTTGAAAGAAGAAATAAGAAAATATGTGGTGCCCAATGAAACCAAAATAATTTTGGTTATGAGCAGACTCTATGATGCTATTGCCGACAAATTGATAAAAGACGGAGTTAAAATAGAAAATCAGGGAGATAAAATTCCTTATCCTTACAATAACCAGCGACGAAAGGAATTTATCGCCAAGATTAAAAAATATCTTTAACTATGAATTATTGGATTTTTCATTTGAATCAAAAAATTAGGGATGTTTCGCGCAGAAAATTATCCAAAGAATATGAGGGTTGCTATGATAAATGGCGTATTCATGGCAATTGGCCGGAAGCAGAAGATAAGGAAAAAAGAATGGATCCGGTCGGAGAAAATAGCGTTCGTGCGGGAGATTTGGTTTTGCTTTGGATTACGGCTAGCGATAATCCGGAAAGACAAAAAGAAATGGGAATTTACGAAAGCGGTATTTATGCGGCAGGGAGAATATTTGGGCCATGGATTCCCAATATGTTTACTTCCTTCAGGGCTGATTATTTAATAAGGATGCATTATTCAATTTTTTTGGAAAAGCCGATATTAAAAAAAGGCAAGCCGATACTCAAAGATATATTGCCAAATGATGAATTATGGAATTTACAAACGATTAGCGAAAATCAGTTTAATGAAATACTTGCCGATGATAATAAGATTAATGATTTAAAAAAAGAAAGCTTTACGATAAATCTTAAAAATTTGGACTTGGCAATTC
>CAYTHZ010000043.1:0-6833 GCA_964437745.1 uncultured Candidatus Saccharibacteria bacterium | reverse complement strand
TATAGGTATCCGCGCTTATCCGCGTCCACATCCGCGTTTATCCGCGTCTTATGGGAAATCCCATTAATTTAAAAAGCTCTATTGATTCTTTTCTGCTTTTTATATTAGAAACCACAACGGTTATCTGCAATCCAAAAATATTCTTTATATTTTCCACGGAAACCTCTGGAAAAACAACATGCTCTTTAATGCCAATGTTCAAATTGCCGAATTTATCAAAATTCTTTTCAGGAATTCCCCGAAAATCCCTGACCCTCGGGAAAACAATATTTATAAGCCGCGACAAAAAATCATACATCCTTGGTCCGCGAAGAGTCGCCGCAAAACCAACAGTCATGCCTTCCCGCAGCTTAAATCCGGAGATTGACTTTTTTGCTTTGGTTAATTTAGGTTTTTGGCCCGTTATTTTAGAAATGTCGTTTACCATTAGCGGTTGAAGTTTTTCTTCAAACCCGGGCGTGGAAGAATGCAGGCGGCCCGCTCCGCAATTAACAACAACTTTAACTATTTTAGGCGCCGCTAAATTGTTCTTATAGCCAAAAAGCTTATTCATCTCCGGAACAACCTTTCCATTATAATGTTTTTGCAGATCAACAACCACTTGTTTTAACGCCGATTATCGCTGATTTCTACGCTGATTATCGCCGATTATCTATCCGCGTTAATCCGCGTCTATATCCGCGCTTATCCGCGTCTTAAATCTCGCTTTGGCATTTTTTACAAACGCGTTTTTTGCCGCTTTCTAAAATTTTATATCCCGTTCTCGTTGCCTGCCTGCAGCCGGGACAAACAAGCATAACATTAGACACATCAATGGGCTTCGGAATCTGAATCACTTCTCCTTTTTCTCCTTGTTTTTTAGGTTTTCTATGCTTTTTAGCTAAATTTAAATTATCAATAATTATTTTATTGTCTTTAGGAATCGCCTTTAAAACCTTGCCTTCTTTGCCCTTATCTTTTCCAGAAATTATTTTAACTGTGTCGCCTTTGCGGATTTTCATACCAAATTTATTTTTTATTTATATTATAAACCTTCTTTTCTCCGTTTGGCAACTCGTATTCCAATTCGGTGTCAGAGAACCATTTGGAGTTAAAAAACCATAAAGGTTCGGTTGTGGTAGCCAAAAGGACTTCTTCCTTAGTAAAAAGATTATAAAGATAAAGCGATGATATTTTTCCTTGCTCTTTCCATTCTTTTTTAATTTATTCTGTTATCATATCAATGCCTGTTCGCTCATAATTTGAATGGCGAGTGATATAGCCTTTTTCAATATTTAAAGCGCTACCGGCTAAAATACCGCCGGGAAGCTCAAAAACTTTTACGTCCCAATTTGAAATTAAAAATCTAATTTTCATTGATTTTGTGGATTTTTATCTCATTAGATGGAATTTCATAACTTAGGTCATTATCTGATAACCATCTTGGTTTAAAATTCCAAGACGGATCATCAACCCCAGCTAATTTTATTTTTTCTTGAGTAAAGAGATTGTAAAGAAATAAAGCTTTTTTATTGCCTGCTTTTTTCCATTCCTCGTAAATTTTTTCGCTTAATTCATGAAATCCAACCCAGGGAGGACCGTAAATATACCAAATATAGCCAGTATTAAGCCGCGGCGGACCGTAATGAATAGCATCATCGGGCATCACAAAAACTTCTAAGTCTTTATTGTTTAAATTAACCCGCCAATAAGCATAATCTGTTTGGCCATCGCTTCCTGCCCAAAAATATTTCCCATCTTGGGACCAACCAATACCCGCCCCAACCTCTCTTTCTTTATTTAATTGTGGGGATTTCTGCCAAATATCAATCGATTTAACAATTAAAATATCATCTAATTGAGGAAGTTTAAGATTTTTAATATATACTCCGTGTTCGGGATGACCGCGATAATAACGGCTTAAAGCGAGATAACTTTCCGGTGGATCGATCCGAACAATTTTGGCATAAGGATATAATTCTTCGTTATTCATTAATATCTCACCCCTACCATCGTAGGTATAACGCCAGAGTTCGTTTATTTTATAAAATCCTTTTTTCTCATCTAAATCAAAATTTCTAATTACATATACACCACATTGATGAATTTCGAGAGTATCGGATTTTATTTTGACATCGTCAATTATAAATCTAAATTTTTCCCCACCGGTATCTTTATTTTTAACATAAATTGCCATTTTAGGGTTGATTGGTATTTTAACGCCTCTAGAATTATATAAATCGACATCATGATCAAAATCGGCTATTTCATCATCTGCTAAGCAAATATCATGGCTTATTTCTCCTATTTCTTTTGATTGGGGTTTTGATAAATAAAAATAAATAGCTCCAAATGATAAAGATAAAACCGTCAAAAAAGTTAAAATTATATTTCGCGGATTACGATCCATAAACAAAATAAAACTACTTGTGGTAGTCAACAATTTTGATAGAATCAATTCCCTTAACTAAACTGTTGTCATTTAATTTTCCGGTTAAAACAGCTTCGGTATCGGTAGCGCTTAATTGAAGTAATTGTGTTTTGAAATGAAGAACTAAATCTAAGTCGCCGTCTTTATCCACATCTTCAAATTTCCCTCTTATTATAGGGCTGGCTCCAGAAAAAACAACGCTGTCTGTGGCAATATCTTTAGCGTCAAAGAAATTATCTGTCAAAACAGCAATCGGAATAATTCCTTTTGATTTTAGATTGATGCTATTTGGATAACTGCCGGGTTTAATGTCAATATTTACAACTCGGTAAGATTTTGTTTCCTGAATATTTTCTTTTGAGTAATTGAGTTCGAATGTTTGAATGTTGTTAACTGCGGTAGCTCCTTTTTGAATAATGTCTTTTGATTGACCGTTTTGATCATAAGCAAGTGTTTCTAACGCGTAAGTTCCTGCATCTGTCCCAATAACTTGAATATCGTATTGACCGACTAATGGATTTGGAATCCAGATGAATTTGCTTTCTTTAGTTGGCATAGGTATTTCAGAAAAAGGATTGCCAATGCCTTCTTGGTAGTAAGAGCCGTCGGGAATTTCATTGTATTCAATGTTATTTATCGGGTCTTTTCCTAATTTTCTGCCTTGAGGATCTGTAATTAAAAGTTCGGCCGGCGAGGCAAGATTTAAAGAAATACTGTCTACGCCGGCAATAGTCGGACTAAATAATCTTAAACCGTAAAATTGATTATTGTAATCATAAACATACGATGCCTTTGGCTGATTAAGATTTTTTGTATTATACCAAGCCGGATCTTTTATGGTATAGGTATTGGCTAATTTTCCGTCAGCCACAATAAAGTGACCGATAATTTCTTCGTTGATTTTTGGTTTTGTATAAAGAATAACGGGGTTTAAATCAGCAAGATAAGAGTCTAATGTGGCAGCGTCTTTAAAGTTTTTAGTCCCTCTGTATTGCAAGCGGCCGAGACCGGGTTGGTTTTTAATTTTAGAATATTCTTGTATCTTTGGCCATTTTATATCGCCGTTTAAATAATAACCATTGTTTACAATAAGCCAATTATTAAAAGTTAAAGGATTGACATCATTATCATTAACATCTGTGGTTATGTAATGAAATCTCATAATCATTATTTGGGAAGTAATGGCACAACCGCAACTACGAATGGTTGAACGATTAAATTCTTTATCCCAACAACTATAATTTCCAGTGCCGTATTGTTGGCTAAACCAACTATCAGCATCTGTCCATGACGGATACGGCGACCTCGCCTGCGTATACAGCGGCACAAGCTTAACTTCAAAATCAATATTTCCAATTTTTCCTAATTCTTGCCACCCTGAAACTACTCCTCTTGAATTAACCGCCCTCATTCTCCAATGATAAGATTGAGAAATCAGGCCATATCTTGTAATTGAAGCAATTTGACCCGAATTGACAAAATCGGAATTTAAAATCCCGCCGTCATCCTGGCCGGTAAAGGATTCGCCAAATTGCCGAAGTTCAACTTGCAATTTAACTTGGTCGTGGTCCGAATCGTTGAGAGTTGCTTTGAAAACAACCGTTGATTCGGTGGTGATGCCGTTCTCTTGAATTGGGGTTTGGCCGTCTGATTTGTATTGGTTGAGGTTGGGAAATGTCGGCAGTTGGTTTATTTTCACCCCTACCTCCCAAATATTCTGATAAGGAGGATTTGCTCTGTTTGATATAAATGCTATTTTTGAAGAATCAGGAGACCAGGCTGGAGAAAAGCCGCCGTTGTCGGTAATTTGTTTTAAGTTTGTTCCGTCCGAATTTATCGTGTAAATTTCAAATCTACCTGTCTGGTTTGAAGAAAAAGCAATATGATTGTCATTAGACCAAGAGGGTTGGATATTGTTAATTCCCTGGGTTTGGCCGGTTGCAATTATCTGAATCGGCGTTCCCGAGCCGTCGCTGTTTACAATATAAAGGTCGTATCCCTGGTTCGGTTTGGCGGCGGAGACAACGATTTTTTTGCCGTCAGGAGAAAAAGAAATCCCCCCAAGACGACCGTTAATAGAAAAAACTACCTGGCCCTGACTATCGGCTGACTGGCCGAATTGACCAATAGGGCCCGAAATAATAGAGTTAGTCGGAGATATTCTTACTTCGCTATAAATTGAAGGATAAAAAACTTCCCAAGCCAGGATGTTGCCGTCATCGCTGATAATCTGATAGCCGCCGTAAGAAATTCGTAAAAGGGATTGATTATTTTCATCAGCGCCATCAATTCTAGTTCTTAAAATGGGCAGGGATTTTCCGGCTGTCTCGGTTCTCATATATTCAAAAACCCAGCTTATTTCCATTGTTAAAATTTTAGTGTTTGAAGGTTTTTCAAATTTGGGAACCATAAAGCCGTTGCTGTAGCAAGTTAAAACAGAAGGCTGCATTATCGGATAAACTGTAGTTTTGGGGTCGAGCTCGTTTGGTTTTAAACCATAAATATCCTGAACATAAATAAGATGGCAGGGGTCATAAATAAGCCGGCGGTTAGAGTTAAAAATAACTGTTTGTCCATCAGGGGACCAATCGGGATTGCTGTCGTAAAAATCTCCTGTTGTTAATTGTTTAAGACCGGTTTCAACGGAAGGATTATGGTAATTTAAAGAAATCCCTTGGGAAAAATCAATGGGCAAAGGTAATTGGTCAAGAGGAATTTCCCGCAAACTTGAAGTAGAAATTATTTGAGCAGAAGCGGAAATTGAAAACAAAAAACCGGTGATAATAATTATTACAGCAATCAATAAAAAATTTTGGATTCTAAATTGTAATAATTTTGATTTTTGCATTTTAAATTTTGAATTTACATTAGACCTCTTGCAAAATAAGCTTTTGAGATAATTTTCAGGAAATTTTGAGCGGGGCGAAGTTTGGAAAAATCAGATAGTATTTGTAAAATACAGCTGATTTTTACGAACGAGCCGCAGCTAAAATTAGCGAAAATTAGCCAAAATGTTATTTTGCAAGAGGTCTATTAAACCACTTCCTGCGCCATTGATATTATCTTGTCATAGCCCAATTCTTTAATTTCTCGGGGAATCGGACCGAAAATACGGGTGGCTTTCGGCTCCTTGCCTTTGTCTAAAATCACTGCGGCGTTATCGTCAAATTTAATATAGGAGCCATTTTTGCGGCCAAAAGATTTTCTTTGACGCACAATCAAAGCTTTAACGATATCTTTTTTCTTTACCGATTTTCTCGGCTCGGCGGATTTTACGGAAGCAATAACAACATCGCCAATTCTAGCATATCTCCTTCTGGTGGCTCCGGGAATGTTAAACACGCCGACAATTCTTGCCCCGCAATTATCCGCAACTTTTAATAAGGTACGTTTTTGTATCAAAATTTAGTATTTAGTATTTAGTATTTAGTATTTGGGAAAAAAATTTAACCCTATATTCTAAATTCTAAATTCTAAATTCGTCCAACGACTTTCCATTTTTTATCTCTGCTTATCGGCCTTGTTTCTTCAATAATCACTTTGTCGCCGATTTTATATTCTTTATTTTCATCGTGAACTTTATATTTTTTCTGCAATTTCATTCTTTTTTTGTATTTAGGATGCTCTTTAAAACGCGTTACCAAAACTACGGCAGTTTTCTGCATTTTATCGGAAACCACTGTTCCCTGCATTTGTCTTTTTTTTGACTTGACTTTTTCCATAATATGATTTATCATTTATTTGGAGTTTTTTGTTTAATAAATTAAAAATATTTTCTTTAAGGAGGAAATAATGGAAGGATTTTTGATGGTCTTGGGAATGGCTGTTATTTATCTATTCGGGCTGGCAGTAGCTTATTTTTTCCCGTTTACAACAATCGCGGCGCTTATCACTGTCTATTTTACAAAAGTCGGCTTATGCGGCTATTATATAATATGGACAAAGATGCCGCAATCTCCCGACATTTCCGGAGGCATAGCAGCTATGATTCTAATATATTTAACCCTTGTGGTTGATATTTTACTCTTAAATTCAAAAATAAAAAAAATCTTTAAGAAGAAATAAATTTCACGAAGCTCTGGTTTAGTCCGGGGCTTTTATTTTTCTTTTAAGATAGTATGTATTCTCGCAATATCTCTTTTAATCGCCCTGATTTCGCGAATATTTTTAACTTTACCCGAAGACAGCGCAAAACGCAACTCCTCCAGTTTTTTCCTATTTTTTAAAAGCATATTTCCTAATCCCTTTTTGTCATATTGTCGCAGTTCTTTTGGTTTTGCCATTTGCGTCCGTTTCGCGCGTTAAATTTCGCGTCTGTTTCGCGTGAAAATCTCTTTATTATCGTTAAACCGACGCGAAACAAAACGCCAAACTGACGCCAAAAAATATTTAATCTCTAATAATAATTCTTGTTTTTATCGGC
>CAYTHZ010000042.1:0-7253 GCA_964437745.1 uncultured Candidatus Saccharibacteria bacterium | reverse complement strand
TTTTTATGCCTCAAAAATATTTTTTAACTTTCATGCTTTCAGCTTTCTTCTTTCTTCTTTCTTCCAATTTCGCCTTCGCCCAAGAAGGCCTCGTTCCCTGCAAAGGCCTTGATTGCAACTTCTGCCATCTTTTGGAATTAATCCGCAATGTTATACAATTTATTTTCATTGCCTGCGTATCTTTGGCGGTGATTTTCATATTAATCGGCGCGGTAATATTATCCGTTCACGCCGGCTCTCAAAACCTTTTCAATCTTGCCAAACAAATATTAACCGGAACAATCATCGGCCTTGTCATAATTTTCGCTTCCTGGATTATCATTAATTCCTTTTTCTGGATGATAGTCGGCGATGAAAAATTCGTTAATATGCAGACTCCGTGGTATGAGCTGGAATGCGATCCTTCCCAGTACGGCGGCTGGCCAACGGGTCCCGGGCCGGGGACAACTACGCCCAGTCAAAAATATAAATGCGACAAGGTGGATGTCAATGGAAACGGAATTATAGATCCGGGCGAAGGAGCTTGTAATCCTGATCCTAACGGGCAGTATTCTTCTTTGGAAGCGTGCAAAGCCGATTGTCCAGTTGATCCCCAGGAAGTAAAATGCGGCCCCAATAATGAAGGTGTTTGTATCGATGGAGCAACTTGTCCAATTAATACTCAAAAAATTAATGGGAGTTGCGGCGCTAACCAGGTTTGCTGCAAGTCGTCTTTAGCTTTTTGTGCCGTGTCTCCTCTTTCACCAATTACCGATCCTTTGGCGCAGAAAATGGAAGATGGGCAAACGGTAATTTGGGATAATACTCATCCACTATTGAAGTGCTCTGCCGAACGTTTAATCCAACTTTCAGGCAGGGGGCATGTAACCTCAGCTTATCGTCCGCAGGCTTATCAAGATCATCTTTGGGAAATAAGAGACAGGTGGTGCACTCAAAATTTGCGTTTCAATACAGATTCTTCTTGCGCTTCTTTAAAAAATAGCGTCGGGGCGGAAGTTTCTAAACATTTTGGCGTCAATTGGAATTGCGGAGCTGTTGCTAAAATTTCCCGGCATACTTCGGGCACAGGAGTTGATTTAAGCGGCGTTGATCCAAGCAAGGCGTCGCAAGCATGCCTTATTTTCAGAAATTATCCAAACGATCCATGGCACTATGATCTCAACACTTCTTGTACTAGTTGTCCATAGTAATTTTGATTAATTTTTTATTTAAAAATATTTTTTTATGAATCCGTCATTAACCAAAAAAGACTATTTGTTAATTTCCATTATCGGGTTTTTGTTTGGGCTTTTGCTTTTGCCGATTTTGAAAAATCTTGAATTTGATTTTTTTGAATTTAATTTTATCAATATTGCGGCAATTGTTTTCGGTTTCGCGATTTTCGCCAACGTCGCTTTATTCGCCGCATTTTTAGTTGGAAAGAAAATTCCTGTTGTTTTGCAGTTTGCTAAATTTGCGGCAGTCGGCGCTTTGAATACGCTTTTAGACTTGGGAATTTTAAATTTATTGATTTATTTAAGCGGATTTTCCGCGGGAATTTATTTTTCGCTGTTTAAGGGATGCTCGTTTATAATCGCCAACATTAACGCTTATTTTTGGAACAGATATTGGACTTTTGGCGCTCAAGGCAGCGCCAATATCAGGGAATTCATCCAACATCTTACAGTAAGCGTTGTCGGCTTTTTAATTAACGTGGGTCTGGCTTCATTTGTGGTAAATATCATTGGTCCCTTGGGAGGAATATCTTTGGAAAGATGGGCGAATGTTGGAGCTTTGTCCGCAGTAGCCGCGTCTTTGGTTTGGAATTTTATCGGCTATAAAATATTTGTTTTTAAAAAATAATTTTGCGGTTTAATCGTGAGCGCGATATCAATTTTTGGGATTTTTAAAAGCCCCCGCTTTTTAAATAAAGCGGGGGCTTTTTTTAAGATGGTTTTTGTTTATTTATTTTATTTATCGCCTTTCAGTTTTTTCTCTATTATTTTTTCAAACTCGGAAAACGGTTGGGCGCCGATTAAAGGTTCGCCGTTAATGAAAAACGCCGGGGTGCCGAATTTTTGTTCTAATCCGTATTGCTGGATGTATTGCGCGGCATCGGCCATATCTTTTTTGATTTCAGCTTCCATTTTTCCGGAATTAAGGCACTCGTTGAATTTAGCGGAATCTAATTTCAGCGCGGCGGCATATTCTTTTAAATTATCAATTGTCAGCGCTTTTTGATTTTGGAATAATGCGTCGTGATATTCCCAGAATTTTCCTTGTTCTTGGGCGCATAGCGAGGCTTCGGAAGCTTTTGGGGCGTATTGGTGGAACGGCAAAGGATAATGCCTGAAAGCCATTTTTACTTTTCCGGTTTTAATGTATTTTTCTTCTATTTGAGGCATTGTTTGCAAGACGAATTTTCCGCAAAACGGGCATTCAAAATCGGAAAATTCCACAATGGTTATCGGCGCGTTGTCCGAGCCTTTGATTGCGGAATTGCCGGCGCTTATTTCAATTATGGGTAAAGACGGTTCGGGAGAAACATTTATCGCGCCGCCGGAAGAAAGTCTTTTTCCGATATTAAAGGTCGCGTAAGTATTTATTAAAACAAAAATTAATATAAGCGCAAGTAGGATAATGAATAATTTTGAATTTTCCATATATTTTTTTATTTTTTTTATAATAATAAGTTAAGTATAGTATAATCAATTTTTTATGTCAAACTTAATTGGCAATTTAAAAGCCCCTTATTCAAAAGGGGCTTGTTTTTGTTTATCTTTTACTTCTTCCGCCCACTATGTTTCTGCTTATTATTACCAAGCTGTCGGATTCCAGCGTCGGGTCTACCTTGTCTATTTCCACTATTTTTCCGTTCAATTTCATAAGACAATTTTTCAAGTTGCCGATATCAATGTCGGCAGTTTTTAAAGCATCGCTAAGCTTTGTGTTTACAGGAACGAGAACTGTTATTTCTTTGCCCTGCATTATTATTTTTACTCTTATTTTTCCATCTTTTTTTTCGCCTTCTTCTTGGCGATTTCTTTGTTTTTCTTTTTCCATTTTTCCCCTCCTAATATTTATTTTGTTTTAAGATTTTATTTAAATACAAATTCTTCCCATGCGATTCCCATACTTTCACCTTCGCAATTAATGAGAACTTTTTCGTATATCAGAGGAAAGCCGGCAACCCACAAATCCATCAGTTTTCCTATGGCAGCGGCTACGCTCCAGACCGTCGGCAGGGTGGTTTGATTGGCGCAAGCGACCGGCGAAGCTTTTTCGTCCGTGTATAGCTCTTCTTCATATCGCCTAATGCCGTCGGGGTCGCAGGGGTTTGTCGCGTAAACGTTTGCCACATGTCCGCCCGTTCTGGCGTCAATAAACAATCTGACTTTCGGATTATATTTTACGGATTCAAAAATAATTTCTCGGGTTTTCATTGAATCAACCAAGGAAATAATTACTGCGTCATGAGGAATATTTTGCGCATCTTCGGTTCCGTAAAATTTATTTTCCGTTTCAATTTCCGCCCCGGTTAACAGTTTTATCTTTTCTTTGAGCGCTTCTGTTTTGCTTTTACCTACGTCATTTTCCGTATAAAGCTGGTTGCGAAAATTATGGTATTCAACGGAATCAGCGTCATATACTTTTATATTAGAGTATCCCATGGAAGCCAAGATAAGAGTCGCATAGCTTCCAAGAGTTCCTCCTCCGATGATTATTATTTTCCCTTCTTTTCGTTGCGATCGCATTGCGCAATCCTCGCATTAATTTTTATATTTTGGACAATAAAGGGCAATCTTTGTCGGGCCGCTTGCTCCATTGCGGCGGGCGAGATTGTTTCGGTTAATCCGGTTAACAAATGATCGATGGTTCGGTGGGGGTTAAAAAAATCAATTCTTGCGCGAATCGTCTTGTGTTTGTTTAATAAGATGTTTAAATAAAAATCCCGCGTGCTATTTTCCTGCAAAATAATATTATTTTCGTCATCTGGGCTCCAAGCCAATTTTTTGCTATAAGGATGGCTGTGCCACCACAATTTATAATTTTCGGCGCTTTGTCCGGAATAATGAAGTTGTTCATAAAATTCTGCGTATCCTTCTTTGGTTAAAATAGTCTTGCTGCAATCATCCGCGGCTATCTGCGGCAAAATGATAATTTCCTCCACTATAATATTATTATCTGTGACTAAAATTTTTCCGGTGCCGGAAATTTCCAAAGGAAACATTTTGACATAAAGATTAATGTCTATATATGCAGAAGGCGTAAATAATACGGAAGGCATCGAATTAACGATTTTTTTAATTTCCATTATTGCTCCTTTGTGGCTAAAACATAGTTTTTAAGGAAAATAAGCGCTTCATAAAATTTATTTTCATTAATTATGGTCCAAAAACCATCTTGAGCGGTATCATTTTTTAACTCGTATTGATTAGGGTTGTTATTAATAAAGCGGATTAAGCACTTTTCTTTTTCAAAATCCGCCATAATTCTCATTAATCCGGTTAATTCGTCATTATCATTTTTTAAAACAAAAAGAATTCTTAATAAAGCGCCATCTATTTGTAAATCGGCAATTTCTTTGGATGCGGCTATTTTTGCATAGTCTTCGTGGTGTTTTTGCGAGCGGTAGACAAGAGTTTTTTCCCAGTAAATTTTGAGCTGATTATTGTATTTTATACTGATTCTAGCTTTGGAAATTTTGTCCAAAGCGTCATTAATTTTTCTTTCAGCCTCTTTCAATTCGTTTTTGACTTTATTTTTTAGGCGGTTTTCTTTGAAATTCTTTACGATTTCTATATATTCTTTGTGCGCTTTTTGCAATTCTGTGGCTGAAGCATAAACATCCCACTCTTTGTATTCACATTGTTTTGCCGTGAAATCGGGTATTTGTTTAAATTGGTGACCATAGCCGGCCTCTTGCACGTCCTCCAGGAAAAATATGCACCAGATGATAATCCGGAAAATTTCTCCGTCATCATAAAGCTTATGTATTTCATTATTTAATCCGAGCGTCTCATGGTGGCCAAAGCAAGTATTGGCATACTGAGCATGAGGATGGATGTATTTTCCGATATAGCTTCCTTGTTCGAAGTGAATAGACTCCCTGCCGTTTTTGGTTCCGTCAAGGTCTATTGTTATCATCCATTCGCCAATATCATAGCGATTGTTGTTGGAAATTATTTTTTTGGTATAGACAATTACCGACGGCTTTTTAGAATCTATTTTAATGCCGGCAATCTGCGGCATTTTTAAAATCATTTCAAAATCCAGGCCGTATTCAGCGCTAGGAGTAGAATTGTTTAAATTGTTCAATGTTTCAAGCAGCGCCTCTTTTAAGAGGTTTTCGCGAGCGAAGACTTTTGAATTATCGGAATAAATAATCCTTGCGTCATTAATTTTTCTTTCCGTTTGCCTTAAATGTTCTAATAAAAATCTTTCTCTGATATTAAAAAATTCTTTTTGCAAGTCGGCGTTTTTATGAAATAGAAATTTTAAATTAGATGTAAAAACAGACAATGATTTTTTTAGACTTTTGCGGCTTTTAATCGCTTGCGGAATCGTTTCTTCCAATATTTGATCAAGAATAATTTTTTTATTTTTTAAATCGTTGCTTTCATCTTCTCCCGCCGCCTTAAGGTCAAAACAAATATAAATATTGTTCGGCCAGACAATGGCAATATTATTTTTTCGGTTATCGTCAAAAGATGTTATTATCCATTCTTTGTCAACAAGGGGAGTTTTCCAAAGTTCGGGCAATTTATTGCCCGACTGAATATTTAAAAAATTTTTTTCGGACTTTCTTTTTATTGGAATTCCGAAAATTTTTTCAATAATTCCGTTTATCCAATTTGGCCGGGGGACGGAAAATATATGCAGGCGCAATTTTTGGTCTTGTGGCGGAGCATAAATTAATGTTGCTGGGGCGTCTACCCAAATGTCTTCTTCCCATAATTGGGCGTGCTTTTCAATTATCGGCAAAAACGGCTCTATTGATTGGTCAAATTTCTCTGTATCAACAACAACTTTCATCTTTTCTCCTTATATTAATATTTTTTAAATAACTTTCTGTTATATTAATTCAATTTTAATCTAACTTAATTTACAATTAATGTCAATAGTTTGCGAAAAATAAAACAGGCAGATTATTCTGCCCGTTTTTTCTTTGGGAATTTTTTAGAAAATTGTCCGCGGATTTTTTGGCGGATTTTTTCTTAACTGTTTCCATCTTTCCCGCCAATGATCCGGAATAAAGCTCTGGGAATTAGTTTTAAACAGAGCTATGTCGTTGGCATAAAGGAATTTGTCAAAATCTTTGGTTGAAATAAAATCTTTAAGAGCCGCTTCAACGTGCTGGTAAAGAACAAGTTCCATCGCTTGGTCGCAGCTTAAATTATAAGCCTTTAAAAGCACTACTTCTATTTCCGCGCCGGTGTATGGCACTTCTTGGAAGCTTTCATCCTGAGCGCGTTTTTCGTCGTATTTAAAAAATTGTTTGGTGGCTTCGTTGTAATAATTACAGCATTTTATCGCTATTGCTTGGCAATCTTTTTCGGAAAGATTGTGTTTGAATGCCTGCCCGATAATTTCCGACTGTATTCTCATTTTTTCCAGAAGTTTTTTAATTATATCAATTCTTTCATCTTTTGACGGCGGCAAGAAGGGGATTTTTTCGTCAAATCTTCCCTCTCTCAATGTGGCGTCATCTAACAATTCTGGTCTGTTGGTAGCCGCCAGCCAGATTATTTTTCCGCGCAAGGTCGTGTCGGACATTATTTCAAAGAAAGACTTTGTCAGCGCCTGATTGACGCCGGTATTGTCGCCCGGGCCTTCGCCTCTTTGCTGGCCGAAAGCTTGGTCTATTTCATCTATGAAAATTATAACCGGCGCGTAAGCTTTATACATCTCATTAAGCATTTCGCGATTTCGTTCAGATTGTCCGACCCATTTTTCTTTTACACCTTTCTCTATAATCAAAGGAAAATCGCATTCATAAGCCAAAGCTTCCGCAAAAACAGTTTTTCCCGTTCCGGGTCCGCCTATAAGCAAAACGCCCATTGGAACTCTTAAGATGTCGCCTTTTTTTACGGCCTCGGCTATTTTTTGAATGTAAATCTTTTGCTTTTCTAGCGCGCCGATGACATTGTTGCCCCACGGCGGCCTTTTAATAGTCGCCATACCGGCGGATTTTTCTTCCAACAGCTTTTTCTTTATTTCAAATACGTCGGCTCCCGTAATGGGTTTTGAAAGATAATGATTTTCCTGAATAA
>CAYTHZ010000041.1:0-7349 GCA_964437745.1 uncultured Candidatus Saccharibacteria bacterium | reverse complement strand
TTGAGGGATTGAGGAGGCTGGAGTACCGCGGATATGATTCCGCGGGTATTTGCGTTTTGTCGGAGAAATCCGCAAAAATTATAAAAAAGCCGGGCACGGTGGCGAATTTAGAGAAAGAGGTTTTAATAAAAAATATTCGGGGAAGTTTAGGAATCGGCCATTCCAGATGGGCTACCCATGGCGTTCCCAATGAAAAAAACGCCCATCCTCATTCGGATTGCAACGAAAGCATTTTTATCGCGCACAACGGCATTATTGAAAACTTCGCCGAGCTAAAAGAGGCGTTAGAAAGAGAGGGCCATAAATTTAAATCTAAAACCGACACAGAAGTTATCGCGCACCTCATTGAAAGATCTTTGGAAGAATCGCCGAGCTTTGACAAAACGTTGGAAAATGCCGTTGCCGACGCCTTGCGGTTTTTAAGGGGCGCTTACGGGTTGGCGATTGTTTCTTCTTATTCTCCGGATAGAATTATCGCGGCCCGGAAAGGATCGCCATTGGCTATTGGGGTTGGCGATGATGAATATATTTTGGCGTCTGATATTTCCGCCATCGTTCCCCATACCCGGAAAGTAATTTATATGGACGACGGCGAGATAGCTGTTTTAAGGCCGTCGGGATTTGAAATTTATCGGGGTGAAAACATTATTAAAAAGCCGATGCAGGAAATTAAATGGAGCGTGGAAGATTCTCAAAAGGGAGGCTATCCTCATTTTATGATTAAGGAAATTAATGAAGCCCCCAACATTATTGGAAACGCCATTCGGGGACGGGTGGTGGCAAAAGATGGCAGCGCCAAGCTTGGCGGATTGGAACAAGTTGAAGACAGGCTCAGAAAAATAAATCGGCTGATAATTATTGCCTGCGGCACTTCGTATTACGCGGGGCTTATCGGAGAATATATGCTTGAAGAATACGCCGGCATTCCCTGCGAGGTGGAATTCGCTTCGGAATTCCGTTATCGCAAGCCGATTATTACGGAAAAAACCGGAGTTTTGGCAATATCTCAATCAGGAGAAACAGCCGATACTTTAGAGGCGCTTCGCGAGGCTAAAAGAAAAGGGGCTTTGACTTTGGCTATTGTCAATGTTGTTGGTTCAACCATAGCCCGAGAATCGGACGCGGGAATTTACAATTACGCCGGGCCGGAAATAAGCGTGGCTTCCACGAAAGCCTTTATTTCCCAGCTGTCTGTTTTGGCTCTTTTAACTTTATTTTTGGGCAGGCAAAGAAGCCTTTCTTTGGTAATGGGAACGCGCATTGCCAAGGAAATTTTTAAACTGCCCGCTTTAGCCAAAGAAGTTTTGCGCCAACACCAATTAATTAAAAAAATAGCGAAAAAATATTATAAGCGCAATGATTTTTTATTTGTCGGCAGGAAATATAATTTTCCGGTTGCATTAGAGGGAGCTTTAAAATTAAAAGAAATTTCTTATATTCATGCCGAAGGATACGGAGCCGGAGAAATGAAACACGGCCCCATTGCTTTGATTGACAAAAATTTTCCGACATTCGCTATCGCGCTTAAAGATTCGGTTTACGAAAAAATGATATCCAATATCCAGGAGATAAAAGCGCGAAGCGGCGCGGTGATTGCTATTACTACCAAAAATAACCACGAAGTCGCGAAATTCGCCGACGATGTTATTTATATCCCCAAAACATTGGAAATGCTGGCGCCGATTTTATCCGTTATTCCTTTGCAGCTTTTCGCTTATTATATGGCGGTTTTTCGCGGCGCGGATGTTGATAGGCCGCGCAACTTGGCAAAGAGCGTTACTGTGGAATAAAATATTGAAATCATATTGGTTTTATCGCAGCGATTATTTGATGCAAGTTTTATGTTAAAAATTTTTACTTATTCCTTGGGCAGTTTGGAAACTAATTGTTATATCGTGGCAAGCGGAAACGAGTGCATTGTTATAGATCCGGCGGACGCGCCGGAGTTTATTTCCGAAGAAATTCAGAGAAAAAACTTAAAACCAAAGACGATTGTTTTAACGCACGGCCACTTTGACCATGTTTTGGGGGCTTGCGGATTGAAATTGGCGTTTGAGATTCAGATTTTAGCCGACAAAAAAGACGAATTTCTTTTGGCGAACGCGCGATATTCGGCTCAAAAATGGCTGGGGAGGAAAATAGACGAACCGAATATTAAGATTGATAAATATTTAAAAGATAAAGATAAAATAAAAATCGGAGAAGATTTTTTGGAAATTATAGAAACTCCCGGGCACAGTCCGGGCAGCGTTTGTCTGTATAGTAAAGAAAATAAAATTATTTTTACCGGAGATTTATTGTTTAAGAACGGAGTGGGCAGGACGGATTTTTCTTACAGCGACAATAAATCAATGGAAAAATCTTTAAAAAATATTTTTAGATTGCCGGCGGAAACGATTGTTTATCCGGGCCACGGAGAAAAAACAACGATTGGAGACGAAAAAAAATACACTGGCCAGGTGTAGTTTTTTGTAGTTGCGTCCCCGCTGGATTTATAGGCTCCGGATTCCGCGATTTTAAACCTTGAAAAAGAATGCGCGTTATATTTATATTAAAAAACAGGGTTATATGCAAAAAGCCATTTTATACAAAAAATTGCCCAACAAATTCGTTCAATGCTTGGCTTGCAATCATTATTGTAAAATTCCGGAGGAAAACGCGGGCATTTGCGGCGCGCGCCAAAATTTAGCCGGCAATTTATATTTATTGGTTTATGGCTCGGCGGTCGCCGCCCATGTTGATCCTATGGAAAAAAAACCGTTGTTTCATTTTCTGCCGTCAAGCCAAATATTTTCTTTCGGCACCATTGGCTGCAATTTTAGCTGTTCTTTTTGTCAAAACGCCGATATTTCCCAACAGGGCAAAGAGCTGAAAATTAAATCAATCAAAACCGGCAAAATCGGGAGTTTGTCTTTGGAAATAAAAAAATTCGGATATGATTTGCCGCCGCAAAAAATAGTTGATTTTTGCGTTGAAAATAAAATTCCCTCAATCGCTTATACCTATAACGAGCCCACGGTATTTTTTGAATATGCTTATGACGCGATGGTTTTGGCTAAAAAGCGCGGCATCAAAAATATTTTCGTTTCCAACGGCTATATGTCAAAGGAGGCAAGAAAAAAGGCAGGGAGATTGATAGACGCCGTTAATATTGACCTGAAATCTTTTAGCGAAGATTTTTACCGCAAAGTTTGCGGAGCGAGATTGAAGCCGGTTTTGGAAAATATACAAGAATTTTATAAAAGCGGCGCATGGCTGGAAATAACCACCCTGCTTATTCCGGGGCAGAATGATTCTAAAAAAGAAATTGAAAAAATCGCGGGATTTATTAAATCTGTTTCCGCGGATATTCCTTGGCATATTTCCAGATTTTATCCGCAATATAAAATGACTCGTCCGGAAATTACGCCTGTTAAATCTCTGGAAACCGCTTATAAAATCGGGAAAGAATCCGGCTTAAAACATGTCTATATCGGCAACGCCCAGTTGTTAGGAAAAGAAAACACTTTTTGTCCGGACTGTGGCGTCTTGCTGATAAAAAGAGACGGCTACAGGATTAATGTTTTAGAAGAAAACTTTCGCAAAGGAATTTGCGCGAAGTGCAAAACAATAATAAGGGGAATCTGGCAATAAAAATTAAAAATAAAAAATCACAATGACAATGAAAAATTTAAAAATTCGCCAACCGGCCGTTGCCGGAAGTTTTTATCCGGACAATAAGGAGGAATTAATTTTTTTGATTGAAGAGTTTTTAAATTCGGCGGAAAAAGAATTAAAGCAAAACAAGATTTACGAAAAAATCGGCAATAAAAAGCTGAAAGCCTTGATTTCCCCTCATGCCGGTTATGCTTACTCCGGTTTTATCGCCGCTTGCGGTTATAGCATTCTGCGTAATTATGCGCCCATTTTGTCATCGGGCGCGAAATTGTCTAACGGAGCGAACCCGCGCTTTTCTGCAACGATATTGGGACCAAGCCACCATGTTTATATTAACAAACCTTTCGCAGACTCAAATGATTTTTGGGAAACTCCGCTCGGAAAAATAAAAGTCCATCAAGATTTTATCGAAAAAATTGGTTTAACTGGAAATTCAAAAGCGCACGAACAGGAGCATTCTATAGAAGTTCAGTTGCCTTTTCTTCAATTTATTTTTAATAAATTGCGCAGAGATGCGCAGAATAGCGTAAAATTTTCTGTTGCGCCGGTTGCTTTAAACGATCCGAATGAAAATTTAACGGAAAAATTAATAAAAATCAACGATAATGCATTGATAATTGTTAGTTCCGATTTGTCTCATTTTTTACCCTATAAAGAAGCGAGTGAAATAGATAAAAAAACAATCCGGGCAATAATGGATTTAAATGAAAGAAAAATATTAAGTTTGGGCGAAAATATCGCCTGCGGATTGGCGGGAATCATAACCTTGGCGCGAATTGCCAAGAAATTAAACTGGCGGCCGATTTTTTTAAAATATTTAAATTCCGGCGATGCCGCCGGCGATAAAAACAGGGTGGTGGGGTATTGCAGCATCGCGTTTTTTAAATGAAAAAGCGCTTAAAAAGCAAGCATGTCTTATAATAATAAAAAATTTTTATTAAATTTAGCCCAAAAAAGCATCGGGGCGTATTTTGATAATAAAAAATTGGAAATTAAAAAAGAAGAAATTCCGCAGGAGTTTCAAAAACAAGGAGCGGTTTTCGTGACGCTAACTTTAAACAATGAACTGCGCGGATGCATCGGTCGCCTGGAAGCAATTCAGTCGCTGTATAAAGACGTAATGGAAAACGCGGCTGCAGCCGCTTTTTTTGACCCGAGATTTGCGCCGCTTTCCCAAGAAGAATTTAAAAGAGTAAAAATAGAAATATCCATCTTAAGCGAGCCGGAGGAGTTTAAATATACTCAAGTCGGAGAATTGATAAAATTTTTAAATGGAAATAAGCCCGGCTTGATAATCCAGAAAGGAATGCGCAGGGCGACTTTTCTGCCGCAGGTCTGGGAAGATTTAAAAACTCCGGAAGAATTCCTGTCGCATCTTTGCTTAAAAGCGGGCTTGCCGGAAAATGAATGGCAAAATGGCGATTTAAAAATTAATTTTTATAAGGTGGAAAAGATTTTTAATGGTGATTGATTTTTAATTAAATATGTAGTAGTATGCTTAAAAATTGCGACTCCCCCTGTATGATATAAGCGGGGGAGAGTTTTGTTGTGGATTTTAAAATAAAAACCAAATTTAAGTCCTCTGGTTATCCCGAAGTAAATTATTCACTTTACGAATTGCTGCGGGGCGAGATGCGGTAATTTAAAATTTTTATGTTTAATAGAGGCTTTCAATTAAAATCTAAATTCTCTGTGGCGGGAGATCAGCTAAAAGCCATTAAGGAGTTGACGGATGGAATTAAAAAAGGCCTGAAACATCAGGCTCTTTTGGGAGTGACCGGAAGCGGCAAAACTTTTACCATTGCCAATGTCATTGAAAAAGTCCAAAAACCGACCTTGGTGATTGCTCATAATAAAACCTTGGCAGCCCAGCTTTGCCAGGAATACAGGAATTTTTTTCCAAAAAACGCGGTGGAATATTTTATTTCTTACTACGATTATTATCAGCCAGAAGCTTACAAGCCAAACAGCGATACTTATATAGAAAAAGAAGCGCTCATAAATGATGAAATAGAGAGGCTGAGGCATTCGGCGACTCAAGCTTTAATTTCGAGAAAGGACGTTATTGTGGTGGCGTCGGTTTCCTGTATTTACAACATAGGCCCCAAAGAAAATTACGAAAAAGGCGCGATAAAGCTGGAAAAGGGTAAAATTTTTTCCAGAAAAGATTTAATCGGCAATTTAATAAATATGCAATATGCCAGAATAAATCTTGATTTAAAAAAGGCGTCGTTCAGGGCGCGGGGAGAGATTTTAGAAATAATGCCGGCTTCAGAAGAAAAAATTTATCGTTTGGAATTTAAAGACCAGAAGCTGATTGGGGCAGAGGAAGTTAATTTTGCAACGCGAAAAAATAAGTCGCTTCGGGAAATCAGTATTTTTCCGGCAAAGCATTTCATTGGCGAAGAGCCGAAAAAAAAAGAAGCTATGGCGCAAATAAAAAGAGAGCTTAAAGATAGGTTAAGGTTTTTTGAATCGCGGGGGAAATTGCTGGAAGTTGAACGCTTGCGCCGCAGAGTTAATTTTGATTTAGAAATGATAAAAGAGACGGGATTTTGTTCGGGTATTGAAAATTATTCGCGGTTTTTTGACGGCCGCAATATCGGCGAACCGCCCCAAACTCTTTTATCTTACTTTCCTTCAAAGCGCAGACTCGCGCGGAATGAAGCGCAGAAAAACGCGGAATTTATTAACGAACCGGATTATTTGTTGATAATAGACGAATCGCATGTAACCATACCCCAAATTAGGGGAATGTATGAAGGCGATAAATCCAGAAAAGAAACTTTGGTGGAATATGGTTTTAGGTTGCCGTCGGCTTTGGATAATAGGCCATTAACTTTCAAAGAATTTGAAGAAAGAGCCGGCCAGGTTATTTATGCTTCGGCAACGCCCGCGGAATACGAATCAAAAAAGAGCCAAAGAATTGTTGAGCAGATTATTAGGCCAACCGGATTGGTGGATCCTAAGCTTATCATTAAACCAATTACAGGAAAAATCAAAAATAAAAAATCAAAAATCAAAACTATAAATCAAAATTCAAAATTAAATGAATTAAATCTTCAAAAAGGCGATAAAAATCAAATTGATGATTTAATTGAACGCATTCAAGAAAGAATCAAAAACAGGGAAAGAATTTTGGCGACGACTTTGACTAAAAAAATGGCCGAAGCGCTAACCGATTATTTAAAAGAAAAAAATATTAAAGCGAGTTATTTACATTCGGATGTCAAGCCATTGGACAGGATTCGAATTCTGACCAATTTTCGGAAAGGCGCTTTTGACGTTTTGGTCGGCGTTAATCTTTTGCGCGAAGGGCTGGATTTGCCGGAAGTTTCTTTGGTGGCGATTTTAGACGCCGACAAAGAGGGGTTTTTGCGGAGCGAAACTTCTTTAATTCAGACTATTGGCCGGGCCGCCCGAAATGTCAAAGGCGAAGTGGTTTTATACGCGGATATAATCACCGGCTCCCTTAAAAGAGCCATAAAGGAAACCGAACGCCGCCGGAAGATTCAGGAAGCTTATAATAAAAAACACAAAATTACTCCGAAAAGCATTGAAAAAGCAATCCAAAATATTTTAAGCGACGAAGAAAAAAACGCTAAAGAAATAATTAAAATTGATTTAGAACCCGACAGCCGTCCCATTGAAGAAATAATTAAAGAAAAAGAAACGCAAATGAAACAGGTTGC
>CAYTHZ010000040.1:0-7631 GCA_964437745.1 uncultured Candidatus Saccharibacteria bacterium | reverse complement strand
AATCTTTTGTTAAAATTTTAAAAGAAATGAGGGGTTTTATGAATGTCAGCGATGAAACGCCCGAAGCGAAATTTAGAGTTTTGGAAAAATATACGGTAAATTTGACGGAAGAAGCGGCCAAGGGAAAATTGGACCCGGTTGTCGGAAGAGAAGAAGAATTAAGAAGAGTGATCCAGATTCTTTCGCGGCGCACTAAAAATAATCCGGTTTTAATCGGAGAGCCGGGTGTGGGAAAAACCGCGGTGGTTGAAGGCTTGGCGCAAAGGATTATCAAAGGAGAGGTGCCGGAAAGCTTAAAAAATAAAACATTGCTAATGCTGGATTTGGGATCTCTTATTGCCGGCACGAAATTCCGCGGCGAATTTGAAGATCGCTTGAAAGGCTTAATGAAACAAATAAAAGCCGCGGAAGGGAAAATAATTCTTTTTATCGATGAGATTCATACCATTGTCGGCGCCGGCGCGGCCGAAGGAGCCATTGACGCTTCTAATTTATTAAAGCCGTCTTTGGCGAGAGGAGAATTGCACGCCATTGGCGCCACGACCTTAAAAGAATACCAACGGCATATTGAAAAAGACGCGGCCTTGGAAAGGAGGTTCCAGCCGGTTTTAGTGGAGGAGCCGTCTTTGGAAGACAGCGTGGCTATTTTGCGCGGGCTTAAAGAAAAATACGAAATGTATCACGGAATAAAAATATCGGACGAAGGAATAAAAGCCGCGGTTAATTTAAGCGCCCGCTATATCGCCGATAGATTTTTGCCTGACAAAGCCGTTGATTTAATAGACGAGGCGGCGTCAGGATTGCGGCTGAAAATGGATTCTCGTCCTTTTGAAATAGATAATTTACAGAAAGAAATTTCCAGGTTGGAAATTGAAAGAGAGGGGTTGAAAAAAGATAAAAAAAAGAGCAATTCGCAAAAAATAAAATTAATTGAGAAAAAATTATCACAACTGAAAAAAGAAAAAAATATTTTGGATAAAAAATGGCAGGAAGAGAAAAAAACATTTGAAGATTCAAATGATTTAAAAAAGCAAATAGAAGAGTTTAGAAAAGAAGCGGAAAGAGAAGAACGCGAGGGAAATTTCGGCAGGGTGGCGGAAATAATTTACGGGCAAATTCCGTCTTATCAGAAAAAAATAGAAGCGGCCGAGAAATCTCAAAAAGAAATGAAAAAAATGTTTATTAAAGAGGTGATAGACGAAGAAGATATTGCCGAAGTGGTGTCGCGCTGGACGGGTATTCCCGTAACGCGAATGTTGGAATCGGAATCCGAAAAACTTTTGCAATTAGATGCGGTTTTAGGCAAAAGGGTTGTGGGACAAGAAGACGCGATTAAGGCGATAAGCGACACATTAAGAAGGGCTAGAGCCGGCCTTTCCGAAGAAAATAGGCCGTTGGGCTCTTTTATTTTTTTAGGCCCGACAGGAGTGGGAAAAACCGAACTGGCGCGAGCTTTAGCGGAGTTTATGTTTAATGATGAAAAAGCCATGATTCGCATAGATATGTCTGAATACTCTGAAAGACATTCAACCGCAAGAATGATTGGTTCTCCGCCGGGCTATGTGGGCTATGAAGAAGGGGGGCAGCTAACCGATGCCGTAAAACACAGGCCGTATAGTTTGATTTTATTTGACGAAATAGAAAAAGCTCATCCGGAAGTGTTTAATGTTTTATTGCAGATTTTAGACGACGGAAGGCTTACTGATGGCAAGGGCAGGACCGTAAATTTTAAAAACGCCATTATTATTATGACTTCTAATGTTGGCGGAGAATACGCCAGCGAGATGGCGCAGATAGGATTTACTGTTTTTTCGGATGAGAAAAAAGAAACAAAAAATAAAGAATTAAAACTTAAAGAAAAGATTATGGAATCGCTAAAAGAAAGATTTCGCCCGGAATTTTTAAACCGCATAGATGAAGTCGTAATTTTCCATTCTTTGACTAAGCTAGATATTGAAAAAATAATAGAAATTCAACTGAACAAAATAAAGCGCCGGCTTTTGGCGAAAGACATTAAGATATCTTTAACCAAAGAAGCGAAAGACTATTTAGTTTCAAACGGATTTAGTCCCGAATATGGCGCCAGGCAGTTGAAGCGGGTGATAACGCGGGTTATTTTGGATCCTCTGGCCCAGAAAATCATCAGCGGAGAAATTCAAGAAAGAAGCAACATTAAAATAGAAATCAGAGACAATAAGCTGTTTTTTATTTCCGCGCCAATTAATAGATAGGACGGGGCGCGTCTGATTTATGATCATATTTTCAAAATTGTTCAAGTGGTTGAAATTATTAAAGATTAATTATCTCAGCGCTTTTTTGGGCTACGGCTTGTTTTTGGAATGGGTTTATTTTGCCAGGGGCGGATTTTTGGCTGTATTTTTCTTGTTTGCTTTTTCTTTTTTGGTTTTAAGGAGATTTAATAAAAGTTTTTATTCTTTTATTTTGCTGCTGTTCTTTCTAATATCTTCGGCAACCTTGGTTTTGGTTTATGACGGACCGGCTGCTCATTTTTTGATAGTCGGATTAAGCTTGTCTTTCGTGGTGATTATTATGTCGCGCCAGGAATGCCGGCAGGAGAAAATCGGCTCTGGATTGGATTCTGTCTCGGCGCCAATTGAAGCGGAAAAAGACGGCAGCGAATCTTTTTATTTTGAACTTTACCGGTTTTCCAGCCTGCTGGTTGTTTTTTTCTGGTTTTTGGGTTATTTTTACGATAGGTTCGGGGGTATGGTTTTTCGCGTCATATTATCCGCGGCTATTTTATATTTTGTTTTTAAAAGCCAGATTTTTTTGGAAAAAAGAGAAGGCGTTTTGAAGAATTTAAAAAATATCATTGCTTCCGTATTGGCTTTGGGGTCGTTGGAAATAGTTTTAATTTTGAATTTTTTGTCGGCCCAAAGGGAAATTAAGGCGCTTATTTTCGCGTTTTTCTATTTGGTTGTTATAAGCATATTACCCAGAATAACATCCAGAATAACAAAAACAAAAATTTTAGCGGAAAATTAGTTGTATATTAGCGGTTTTTAGCGCATTAAATGCTAATTGCCACCAATATAAACACCAAGTAACCGCTAAATTTTTCTATCATATCCAGCGAATTATTAATAAGTTTTGAAAAATCGCGCAGAGAAATTATTGCTCATTTTAACCAAGAAGCGGCTGTTTTGCGCACTGCCAGGCCGACGCCTGCTTTAGTGGAAGACATTATGGCAGATTGTTATGGAAACAAAATGCCTTTAAAACATCTGGCTTCTATCAGCGTTGTCTTGCCCAACCAAATTATTATTGAGCCGTGGGATAAAAGCCTTTTGCAAATTATAGACAAATCCGTTTCTTCCGCTTTAAATCTTTCGGGAAAGGTTGACGGCGTTTCTGTAAGGATTTCTTTGCCGTCTTTATCTGAAGAGCGCCGAAGCCAATTGATTAAAATTTTGGGAGAAAAAAGAGAGGATGCCAGAATCAGTTTGCGCCAGAAACGCAATGATATTTTAAAAGATTTAAAAGACCTTAAGGCAAAAAAAGAAATTGGCGAGGATGAGGAATTTCGCCAAAGAGAAAATGTCCAAAAAATAACCGATAAAATTAACGACGAAATTGACAAAATATACGAACAAAAAGAAAGGGAAATAAAAGAGGTTTAGTTCACAGACGACTGTTTACAGACTACAGCTAAAAAATAGCAGCAGTCCGTAGCCCGTAGTCCGTAGTTGGATTTTGCTTTCTTCCCATCAAAAAATCTTGCTTATTAGCATCAAAGTCCTTATTGCGGCTGTTTTTTTCGTTTTACTTCTTGTTAAAACCGACATGATTTTCCCGTATGTTGCTTTTAAAGCCATTGTTTTTAGGACATTGGTTGGATTAGCTTTCGTTGGTTATCTCATTTTAGCTTGGCAGAGACCCGATTATCGCCCGAATTTTAAAAACCCGCTAATTATTTCTGTCAGTGTTTTCGCCGTTTCCATGATTGTTTCCGCTTTTGTCGGGATAGATCTTGTTAAAAGCTTGTGGGGCGACATAGAACGTTCCGAAGGGGTATTTCAATATTTGCATTATTATGTTTATTTTTTGATTGTGGCATCGGTTTTAAAAGAGCGCAAAGATTTTGAATTAATGATGAAAATATTTTTGGGCGTCGCGGTAATAATCGCTTGGTACGGCTGGGGCCAGTATTTCGGCTGGAAGGGCTTTACTTTAACCGGTGGAAAATTAGAAAGAATTTATAGCACCTTGGGCAACGCGATTTATCTGGCGGCGGTGATGATTTTCGCTATTTTTTTCGCGATATATTTTATTTTTAAAAAATATCAAAATTTTGGAAAAATTTATCGCGGCGCGCTTGCTGTTCTTTTGGCGCTTTTTGCTTTGACTTTTTTTCAGGCTTCCACTCGCGGGGCGGCTTTTGGCATGGCTTTGGCAGCTTTAGTTTCCGGCGGTCTTTTCATATTCTGGCTGCCTAAAGATTATTCTAAGTATAAAAAATTAGCCGCGCTGTTTTTAATTGCGGCAATAATAGTCGTTGCCGGCATTTCTTATTTCAAAAACGACATCCCTTTTGTTAAAAATAACGGCTTGATATACCGCTTGTTTGATTTTTCGGCGATTACCAATTTTTCTTCCATTCCGCGATATTGGAGCTGGGGTTCTGCTTGGCAGGGTTTTTTAGAAAAGCCGGTTTTAGGATGGGGTCCGGAAAATTACGCTTCAATTTTCAATAAATATTTTGATATCAGGCATTATCAAGGCTACTTTGGAGAAACATGGTTTGACCGCAGCCATAATATGATTTTAGATGTTTTGAATTCGCAAGGATTGGTCGGGCTTTTGGCGTATCTGGCTATTTTATCATCGGCAATTTTTTTGATTTTTAGATTTGTTAAAAAAAATCCCGAAAAAAAATTTATCGGCATCTGGATGATTGGTCTTTTGGCCGCTTATTTTGGCCAAAATATGTTTGTTTTTGACACTTTAAATACTTATATTTTATTTTATTTTTTATTAGGCTTTATTTATTCAGAGTTTGAAATGTCGCGAATGGCCGCCAATCAAGACGCGGATAGGTATAAAAATATCCGCGACAATCCGCGCGTCAATTCCTGCCTTGCCGGCAGGCAGGCGCGGCAATCCGCAAACGTTCCGTTCTTGCCAACGTTTTGCCTTTTTTTATTTATTTGGCTTTTTATCGCTTGGTGGGGAAACTATTTGCCGTATAAAAGCAATAAATATTTGGCAATGGTTTTTCGGAATTTCGGCTATAATTTTAGCGCGGCTGTCACCTACTACGATGCCGCTTTAAAAATTAATTCCCCTTTTACTTTATTTGATATTCAAAGGCGGACAATAATGCCTTTTATTGAAATAATGCAGAATAAAAGAGCCGAGCCTCAAAAAATAAAACCGCAAATTGAAAAGGTGTTGGCCGAGGGAGAAAGGGCTCTTCAATCTCATCCTTGGGATTCTCAGATATATTGGATTTTAGGAGACGCGCGCAACAGAGCCGGGGTTGAATATAATGATATAAAAATGGTTGATAGAGCCGAGCAAATTTTAAAAAAAGCGAGAGAAATGAGCCCTCGCCGGCCGGAATATATTAATTCTTTGGCGCAAAACTATATGATTAAAGGCCAATACGCTCAGGCAATTTCTGTTTTGAGCGAGTTGTCGTCTTTTGCTCCGAAAGTTTCGCTGCCTCATTTTATGCTGGCGAAAGTATATGTTTCCGCCGGCAATATTGATGCCGCCGTCGCTGAATCTGATAAGGCGGCGGAATTATCTCATCATATTAATTATCATTCTGTTATGCCGTCGGATATCAGGATTATGGCAAGCATTTACCGCAGCGCTAAAAAGCATGATAAAATAATCAAAATTTACGAAGATTTATTAAAAGAAAGTCCGAATAATGCTGCGTATATGCTGGAATTAGCCAAAGCTTATTCAGATTCGGGCGATAAGGAAAAAGCTCGGCCAATAGCCCAATATGCGCTGAATATCGCGGGTTCGGATGATAAATTAAAGCCGGAGATAGAAAAATTATTACAATCAATATACTAATTTTTACGAATATACCAATCTCATATACCTATCTCAAAAATACATATCTGCGTAAATCCGCGTAATTATCCGCGTTAATCCGCTTCCATAGTCCCGTAGAAACGGAAAAACGTCGATTAAAACGCAAAAAAGCGCGGAAAAATTATTTTGAGACGACTTTTAGAATAAAAACGTGAATTTAAAAGATATCACTTTAAATAAAGAGTTTTATAAAAAAATAAAAGACGGGGGCGATGGCGAGCCTCTTCATTTGGTTATAGTCGGAACTAAGCCGGATATTATTAAACAGTCCCCCTTGATTTTGGAGTTGTTAAAAAGAGGCAAGAGAGTAATGATTGGTCATACCGGCCAGCATTATAGCTATGATTTAAATCGCGACGCCAGCGAAGTTTTCGGCTTGCAGCCAGATTTTAATTTGAATGCCGAAGGCAATTTGGGCGAAAAGTCGGCGAAAATAATAATGCGGCTCAACGCTCTTATTTCGTTAATAAAAAAAGATAATTCAGTGGTGATTCCCTATGTCCACGGCGACACTACTACTGCTGCTGCGGCTAGTAAGTGTTTTTTTATGTCCATGATTCCAGTGGTGCACATTGAGTCCGGGTTGCGCACCCATAATCCCAAAAAATTTTTGTTAAATAATTTTTTCTCGGCAAAGAGATTCTCCGTTGCAAAATATTTCAATCTTTTAGCCGACAAGAAAAATTGGATTAAGGGCTCTATTGAGCCGTATCCCGAACAATTTAATACTCGAATTATCGCTCCGGCGGCGGCCATTCATTATGCGCCAACTTCAGTTAATAAAACTAATTTAATCAGCGAGGGATTTGGGAGAGACAGAATTGTTGTTTTGGGAAATACCATAAGCGATGCGGTTGTTCATGCTTTTGCAAAGAAAAGCGACATTTTAAACAAATACCCAAAGCTCAAAAAAGGATTTATAAGATTTTCAATTCACCGGCGAGAAAATGTTTATTCTCGCCATAGATTTATGACTATTTTTGAAGCGGTTGAAGAATTAATAAAACAAAATTACATGGTGCTTTGGATTTTTCACAACGCCGCAAAATCGGCAATTGATAATTTTAAATTAAAAAGCCGCCTTAATAATTTAAAAAATAATTATTCAAATTTTATCTTCAAAGAAAGTTTGTGGCCTTATCACGATAATATCCGCGCTTTGTCTTTGGCTGCGGTTAATGTCACTGATTCTGGCGGGGAACTGGAGGAAGGAAGTATTTTGGGCGTGCCTACGGTTACCGTGAGGTTCGGTTCGGATCGGCCGGAAACAATTTGGAACGGATTGAATATTTTGGGGCCGCCGGTAAATAAAGACATTCTTTTAAAAATAATTTTAGCCGCCCCCGATTATTTGAAAAAAAATAAAAATCTTTACGGCCAAGACGTATCCGCTAAAATTGTTGATAAAATTGATAAAATTTTGAGCAAAGAAGGACTGCTTCGCTGGGAGCACGAACGTTTTGGGTTTGACAGGCTTAATTATTGGCGGCCGGACAAAATTTAAAGCATTTGATAGTGAGATGGTTGCAAAACTGTTTCTGCTGCAATTTGCCATTTTC
>CAYTHZ010000039.1:7297-7679 GCA_964437745.1 uncultured Candidatus Saccharibacteria bacterium | reverse complement strand
GATTACGCCAATTATGTTTTTGAACAAATTAGCAAATTAAATATTAAAAGATTTTACCTGATGGGGCATTCTTTCGGGGGAGCGGTTGCCGTTAAATTTATATTGCTTCATCCGGGATACGCGGAAAAATTAATTTTATCCAATGCGGCGCTTTTAAGGCGGGACCCTGCCGTTAAACAAGTAATAATAAATTTACTGGCAAAAACAGGAGGAGCGATTTTTTCTTTGCCTATATTGGCCCGATTTCAGGAGTTTGCCAAAAAAATTTTATACCGCTTTGCCGGAACAAAAGATTATAATCTGGCGAAAGGAACGATGCGTGAAACTTTTAAAAACGTTTTAAAAGAAGATTTGACTTTCCTGCTTCCCGCTATTAAATTGC
>CAYTHZ010000039.1:3236-7258 GCA_964437745.1 uncultured Candidatus Saccharibacteria bacterium | reverse complement strand
ACTCCGCTTGAACAGGCAAAAATTATTAATGCCGGCATTAATAATTCTAAATTAGCAATTATCAAAAGCGCGGCGCATATTCCTCATAAAACGCATATTCAGGAATCATTAAAATTAATTTCTGAATTTGCAAAATAATGATTTTTATTTTTATTATTTGGTCATTAATTATTTTAAAAGCAGTATTTTTCTGGGCCTATTTATGGCAGATAAAAGAATATCGCTTGGATCGATTTAAAGCCGAATACGGCAGTATAAAAAAAATAATTCGTTTTTGGATCACTTCCGGAGGAAGACGCTTATATTTTCCAAAATTAACAATTAAAGCAATTATTCTTATTTTGTTGTCTTTTTCAATTATTGTCTACGGAACGCTAGCTGTTTCTGTTTTTTCCATTAACAACAATACATTAATATTATTTATTTTGATTTTTTTATACTTAATTACCGCCCCCGTTGCATGTTTGGCGGCAATGGTCCTAAAAATCCCCACTTTTTTCGTGAAAAGTTTAATAATTTACTTAGCTAAAAAGAAAATGGCGCGGTTTTCCAATATAATAGTAATCGGCATTGCCGGAAGCTACGGAAAGTCTAGCACTAAAGAATTGGTGTTTCAGATTTTAAAAGATAAATTTAATGTTAAAAAAACTCCTGCCAATGTTAATACGGAAATCGGGGTTGCTAAAAGCGCGCTTTTTGATTTAAACGGAACGGAAAATATTTTTGTGGCAGAAATGGGCGCGTATAAAATTGGAGAAATAAAAAAAATTTGCGACATTGTAAAACCAAAAATAGGCATTTTAACGGGGCTCGGGCCGCAACATATTGAACTTTTCGGATCATTTCAAAATACTCAAAAAGCCAAATATGAATTAATCCAAGCATTGCCGGTAAAAGATGGCTTGGCTTTATTTAACGGAGAAAATCACCATTGCATGGAGCTGTCTTGGAATGAGTCCTGGGGAGGGAAAAAAATTATTTATAAAAAAATAACTTCTCTGAACCTTCTGCGCTTTGCCTCAAGATGGCCGGAGTATCAACTGGAAAACGCCCAAGCGGCGGTTGAGGTGGCAAAATATCTGGGAATGTCTGATCTGGAAATTGAAAAAGCATTTTCAAAAATTAAGCCGGAGGAAAAAATAATGAAAAGTTTTTTGGGCAAAAGAGAAGCTGTTATAATTAACGATAGTTATAATGCTAATCCCGACGGCGTTTTTGCCAATTTAGATTATTTGGCAAGCCAACCATATCTTGAAAAAATTATAGTAATGCCATGCTTAATTGAACTTGGAAAATTTGCCAGAGATATTCATTATGAAATTGGGGTAAAAATAGCCAAGACTGCGACCTCTGCCATAATTACTTCCGGAGAACATTTCTCTTCTATAAAAAGAGGGGCGGGCAACAAAGTTGTTTTAGAAACAGATCCTCAAAGAATTATAGAATTATTAACTCCGCATTTAAATAAAAAAACCATTATTCTTTTAGAGGGAAGAGTTCCCGAATTGGTAATAAAATTTTTAAAACAATAGAAATCACAACTTAATGGGATTAATAATAAAAAGGATATAATGCGCGGAATAAACAAAATTTCTAATGGGATTCATATTTCTTTGTCTTGCAATACTCAAAAAGACGATGTTTTGTTGGCGTTGCGGCTTTTTTTTACGCCGCGGAAATGGAAGCGCGGAAAAGCAATCTTAGAATTTCAAGAAATATTTGAAAATTATTTTAACAATAAAAATATTTTTTTAACAAACAGCGGACGCTCGGCTCTTTTTTTAATTTTAAAATCTTTAAGGCTAGAACCGAAAAGCGAAGTTCTTTTGCAGGCGTATACTTGCAATGCCGCGGTTAATCCTATTTTATGGAACAATTTACGGCCGGTTTTTGTTGACATCGAGAAAAAAACTTTCAATATGAATCCGTCTGATTTGGAAAAAAAAATAACCCCGAATGCCCAAGTTTTGATTATTCAGCATACTTTCGGCAAAGCTGCCGAAATGGATGAGTTGCGAAAAATAGCCAGAAATCATAATTTAATCGTGATAGAAGATTGCGCCCATTCTTTGGGCGCAAAATATAAAAGAAAATTAACGGGAACTTTCGGCGATTTCGCTTATTTTAGCTTCGGCAGAGATAAAGTCATTTCATCCGTTTATGGCGGCGCGGCAATGGCAAACAACCCGGCTTATTTTAATAATTTAAAAAAAGAATATCAAGAATTAAAATATCCCTCCCGCTATTTTATTTTTCAACAAATTATACACCCGATATTAATGAATTTATTTATAATTCCACTGTATAATTTTTTTAGCATCGGAAAAATATTGCTTGTTTTATTCCAAAAATTAAAAATTTTATCTTTAGCGGTTTTACCGAAAGAAAAGAAGGGCAGAAAGCCGAATTATTTTCCGAAATTATTGCCGAACGCAATGGCGGAAATGGCAAAAAATCAGTTTTTGAAACTGAAAATATTCAATCGCCATCGTAAAAAAATAGCCGAATTTTATTATAACGAACTGCTAAATATTAACGAGTTGATTCTTCCGGAAATAACCGATGATAATATATTTCTTCGTTATACAATTCAATCGGAAAAAGCGGAAGAAATTTTTATAAAAGCAAAAAAACAGAAAATTATTTTAGGGGATTGGTATAGGGAAACGATTGCGCCGAAGGGAACTGATTTGGAAATAATGCGATACAAAGCCGACAATTGTTCCATGGCGGAAAAAGTCGCCAAACTAACCATGAATTTTCCAACACATATTAATATTAAAAAACAGGATGCATTAAAAATCATAAATATCGTAAAAGAATTATTGTTAGAAAAAAAATAGAAAAATGACACTTCGAGAAATAACAGATAAAAAAATTTGGGAGGAATTTGTTTTAAGCCAAAACGATTATACTTTTTTGAATTCCTGGAATTGGGGCGATTTTAATATAAAAATGGGGCATAAAATTTGGCGGCTGGGAATCTATGAAGATAATCCACAGCTTACAACTCATAACTTACAACTGATTGGGGCAGCGCTAGTTATCAAAATTGTTGCTCGTCGGGGGACGTTTTTGTTTTTACCGCACCCGATTTTTCAGATCCCAAACTTTAAGTTTCAAATTTCAAATTTTGTAGATTATTTAAAAGAGTTGGCAAAAAAAGAAAATTGCAGCTTTATTAGAATCAGCCCCGCGCTTGAAGATAATGATGAAAATAAAAAAATATTTAAAAATTTAGAATTTAGATTCGCGCCGATGCATATGCACGCAGAAAATATGTGGATTTTGGATTTAAATCCGAGCGAAGAAAAACTATTGGCAAATATGAGGAAAGCCACCCGTTATTTGGTGAAAAAATCAGAAAAAGAAGGCATAGGAATCATACAGAGCGCTGAAATCAAAGATGTAGAATTATTTAATAAATTATACGAAGAAACTAAAAAACGGCATCATTTTACGCCTTTTTCTTTAAATTATTTAAAAAATGAGCTTGAATCTTTTAATAAGGACGGTCGGATTTCTATTTTTTTAGCGAAATATCAAGGCGAGATTATTGCCGGAGCTATAATCGTATTTTTCGGCAATAGCGCTTTTTACCACCATGGCGCTTCGCTTTTTAAGCATCAAAAAATTCCGTCCGCCCATCTTTTGCAGTGGGAAATAATAAAAGAAACTAAGAAAAGAAAATTGAAGTATTACAATTTTTGGGGCATAGCGCCAGATGAAAATCCGAAACATCCTTGGCATGGATTAAGCTTGTTTAAAAAAGGATTCGGCGGCTTTAGAAAAGATTATCTTTGCGCCCTGGATTTGCCGTTGAATTACAAATATTGGTTTAATTATTTAATAGAAATCATCCACAAGCGAAAAAAAGGATTGTAAATTTTTTAAATATATAATATTATAATTAATAATTTGCCCACGTAGCTCAGGCAGCAGAGCACATTCTTGGTAAGAATGAGGTCCGCAGTGCAAATCTGCGCATCGGCTCAGTAATTAAAAGTTAAGTGTTTCGAATT
>CAYTHZ010000039.1:0-3226 GCA_964437745.1 uncultured Candidatus Saccharibacteria bacterium | reverse complement strand
ATTAATAATTCGTCCACATAGCTCGGGCAGCAGACCTGCCCGCCAGTCGTTTGACGCCAATGTAGCTCAGCAGGTAGAGCAACTCCATGGTAAGGAGTAGGTCGTCGGTTCAAATCCGACCATTGGCTCCAAGCGTTTGGCAGGCGGAGCACATTTTTGGTAAGAATGATGTCCGCAGTGCAAATCTGCGCGCGGGCTCTCTTTTTAGAATTTAGAATTTGGAATTTAGAATATGGAATTTTTTTAAAATTTCTTAAAATTAAATTTCAAATACAATGGCTAAGTCAAAATATTCCGCTAATTTAATAAAGTTAAAATGCGGCATTTGCAAACGGATCGGTTATTTTACCCGCAAGAATAAAAAAACCGTTGAAAGAAAATTGGAATTGAAAAAATATTGCAAGTGGTGCAGGAAGCATACCTTACATAAGGAGGCGAAGAAATAATTTGCGGATTTTTTTGGGTCCGTCGGTTAATTGGCAAACCATCCGCCTCCAGAGCGGAGACTCTCAGTTCGAGTCTGAGCGGACCCGCCCCTCACTTGGAACTCTAAAAATAGATTTTTTTGTTAATTTAAGCCACGATATTTTTAAAGGGCGCTAAGCGAGGGGTTGATTTTTACTTGACTTCGTGATATTATATAGATGTAATAGGATAATTTTCGGTCTTTAAAAATTAAAAAAATGGAAAGCAGCGCGGACAATGAAAAATATTGCCTTTGATATAAATCTTTGCAACCCAAAAAACCAGAAAGGAAAATCGCAATGAAAAAAATAAAAATAAAAAATAAAGAGGGGGGAAACAATAATGAAGAATAGTAAAAAAAGAGCTGGCCTTGTTGCCAAATTTCTTCCTGAAGAAAAAAAGATAATTTCTTTATTAAAGAAAGAGCCTTACACTATTAAAGAATTATCGCGGAAGTTGAATAAGTCTGCGGCCGGCGTGGTAGAATTGGCGCAAAATATCAAAGATAAAGGAGCGACGCTTGGCAGAAGCGGGGAACTGTTATATTTAGGCAACGACTCCGTATCATTAGATCCCGAAGACTTTAAAATTCCGATCAAAGACAAAGAAATTAAAATCGGCATAATCGCAGACACAATACTCGGCAGCAAGTATCAACAAATGAGCGCTCTTTATAAGGCGTTTCAAATTGCTGAATATGAGAACGTGGACTTTATGATACATTTGGGAGTTACTGCCGGAATGCCTACTCCGAGAAATAGCGATGATTTTTTTCTATTAACACCTTGGCAGCAGGTTGATTACGTTGTTAGAAATTATCCGAAATCAAAAAAATTCAAAACACGTTTCATTTCCGGGTTTCATGATATGCAATGGCGAAAAAAGGGAATTAATATTCTTTCGGAAATCTGTAAAAAACGTTTTGATTTAGTTTATCGCGGAGATTATCAATCTGATTTTCTGCTTCGTAGAGTTTCGGAAGAAGGAAAACAGTGGCCGATTCTTAAAGCCGTGCATCATGGCGGGAATAATACTCCTTACGCAAAATCTTATTCTTTACAGGGATATGCGGAAAATTTAACTCAAGATGTAAAAGAGTTATTTTCTAGAGACATGCCTACTATTGTGGCAATTGGCGGTCAGGGAGTGTGGTGCGATCTTTCCGGCGGAATAATAAAATATTTGTTTTCTGTCCCTGGATTAAGATCTATATCACCCGATATTTTGAGAGAAAAAAGAAAAGCAGTTGTCCCTGAGGTGGGGTTTGTCATTATTACGGTGAAACTGGACAAAAATGGAGAAGTTTCCATGTTTCAGGAAGTGTTTCCTCTGGAAATAAATAAGAGGGATTATATGGAAAAATTCTCTGAAAATGTCCACAAAAAATATTTAAACGAACTTGAGTTGAATATTTTGCGGCTTTTGGAAGAATCGCAAAAATCGCTGGGAGAATTGACGCAGGCGGTAAATAAAAGCGATGACGTTGTTGTGGCGGCCATAAAAAAAATGAAATCAATCGGCTTGCTGATTGATTATAAAAATGATTCCAAAAGTTATAAATTGAACAAGCTGCCGAAATCAAAGTTTTTGACATCGCCGATTAATTTTACTGATTATTTCTTTAAAACAGTTAAGCGCGGCGGAGTTTCCGATACGCATCTTGGCCACAATTCTGAATTATTGCCGATTCTGGAAGAAGCCTATGATGTCTTTAAATCCGCTGAAATAAAATCGGTTGACCATTGCGGCGATGCCACCAATGGTCCCGCGAAGCACCAAGAAAGAAATAAAAAAGAAGTGCATGAGGAACGCGCTACGCCGCTTACCGAATATTTCGGTCAGAAATATCCCAAAAGAGACGAAATAGAAACTTATCTTATAGCGGGAGATCATGATCGCTGGTATATGGATTTGGTCGGCTATGATATAGTTAAAACTTTTTCATGGCTGCGGTCCGATATAAAATATCTCGGAATTCAAGAAGGAGAAGTTGATGTCAATGACGTTAAAATTCTCTTGAAACACTTCAACTGGGGCACCGGTTATGCCAGATCTCATAAACCCCAAAGAGCAATTGAAGACGATATTTTGAAAGAAATCTCCCTCCAGAAAGAATTATTTGAAAATAAAGCAGTTTGCATTCTCTCCGGCGGCGGGCACGTGTATTGCGCCTTGCTATATAAGGGCGTAATATTCGTGCTAATGCCTTGTTTGCAGGGCAAAACGGGATTTATTTCTGGGCTCGGCAAATTATCGGATGTTGGGTTTATCATTTATTCAATTACCACCGATAAATCCGGCAATTTAACAAAATTCAAAATAGAATATTTCAATAGAACGGCCACGGCGCTAAACCTATTGAAGAAATCCAATAAATAATCATAATGGCCTTGCCCTTTTAGGGTGGGGCTTTTTTAACACTTGACAATTTTTAATATTACGCATTATAATACCTTTATGGTTTGCGTTGTTTTACAAAAACGCAGCAAATTAATTAATCAAAAATTTAATTTGATGTTTACTAAAAATTTATTTTCTAGCGAGCGAGCGAAATCAAAAATCCTATTTTTTAATTTCCAAGCGAGCGACGAAAATATGGGGTTGAGGAAAAACAAAAACCCTTTAATTTTCAACAAAGGAAGCGGTCTTTAGCGTCTTTTATTTTTTATCGTAATTTTTAATGCCGCTTCCAAAGAGCGGTTTTTTTCCAATTTGGTAATCAAAAATTCTGCGCTGCGACTTGAATTTTTGAACCAAATTG
>CAYTHZ010000038.1:0-8370 GCA_964437745.1 uncultured Candidatus Saccharibacteria bacterium | reverse complement strand
TATAGACTTTGAAAAAGGCCTTAAGTGTTCACTATGCGGCGCGCCGACAGATTTACCAGTGAATGACATATACAAATGCTCGATGTGTAGTTGCGAAGAGAAGAAGCTTGTTGTAAAATATGGCAAAACCGCCGATCCTAAACACTGCGAATATTGCAATCCGTGAAAGCGGTATTCTATCATGCGCGACAGAGCTGTATTTTACGCTTTATAATTTCTCCTTTTTCAAATTTTCCGCCTTGCCTGCCTGCCGAAGACTCGGCGCAGGCCAGGCGGCGGTAGTGTGGATGAGCAGCAAAATGCAAAAATAAGGTTATTAAATGGGGTTGGCGAGGCACCAAACAGAGATTTTTTCGCCAACATTGTTTTTTCTCTTTTGTTGTCAAAAATCCGAAGAAATCCATCGCCCGAAAAAAAAGATTTGGTTTAAAAAATAAATTATCAATAAGCAAACATTAAAAGAATGGTCATTTGTCATCCGCAGACAAACAGATGTGTAAAATTTTTAAATTAACCAAAAAGCCGGATTAAAAGTCCGGCTTTTTCGCGGCAATAATATAAAAATGTAAATTTTTATTTTCTTTTTATTTTCAATTTTTTAATTTATTCGGCAAGTAATCGGATTAGTTGCGATTTAGTTGCGGTTTTTGATTTTCCCTTAATTTACCGCAATTGCGATAAGTTAATGGAAAATCGTTTTTAATAAAATTAATAAAATGGAATAAATTAAGGTTTATTTTTGCCAACCCATTTTGTCCATTAAACTAACAAATACAACCAAACCAAAAAATTTTCTTGTCGCAAAAAAGCCCTAAACTTGCAGAAGTGTTCGGGGGCAGGAACTCTAACCCCAATTTTTACAGGGCTCCCGCCCATATCTGCCGGGCTTGGAGTCGAACCAAGATTACCAGGGCCAGAACCTGGCGTGCTACCAATTACACCACCCGGCAGATATAAGCGGGACAAACGCCACCTGATGTCCTACTATTACACCACCCCGCAAAATATAAATTTTCGCCTCGCCAAAAGGCGAGGCGGAAAAATTTTTCAATTAAAAAATTAAAATTTTTTAAATTTTCAAATATTTTCTCGTAGCGATGAAACTTGAAGCCGATCCTAAGATAATTCCGGAGGCGGCTTGCAATCCTAAAAAATAAATAAAATTGGCGGCAAAATAAACTCGCAAATTCATTTCCGGAATAAAAATTTGAATATACGGCGAAGCGTAATAAATAGCGACTCCCAAAACTAAAAAAGAAATAATCGCGGCCACCAAACCGTATAAAATTCCAGCCACTATATAGGGGCCTCTTATAAAAATATTACGAGCCCCTACCAACCGCATTATTTCCAATTCTTCCTTGCTGGAATAAATAACTAATCGTATTGTGTTGAAAACAATTAATCCGGCTATCAATATCAAAAGAATTCCCACGATTATTTCCAAAGATCTTATAGTATCAATAATCCTTGACAATTTATCAATAATAACTTTATTTTGAGCATAATTAATTTTACTAATATAATTTTGAATATTTTCATTGATCAGATATTCAGCGATAGCGCCGTAATTGGAAGGATTTTTAGCTTTAATATTCAAAGCCGGCTGCAGCGGATTGTCTTCTAAAACTCTCAGTGATTTGACGATAACCTCGTTTTGCCCGTGCTTTTCCAACAAGCGAATCAGCGCCTCATCCGAAGAAACATATTCTATCCGGCTGACGTCGTTTAGCGATTCCAAAGATTTTTTTAAATTGAAAATCTCAAATTCCGGAACGTCTTTTTTGAAATAAACGCTGATATCTATTTTATCTTCCAAAACTCTTGTGGCAGTGTTGGCTGTAATGTGAAATATTAATATAAAAGATAGACTTAAAACAGATAAAATCATAACAGCAACCGTCGCGCCGGAAACCAATCTGTTTCTCCAAAAAACCTGCCATCCATTTTTAATTATGCGATATAATAATGTAATCATATTCTTGTTCTTTGTCTCTTATCTCTTAAAGGACTTACGCAAGCGCGTATTTTCCTTCCGGGTCGTCGCGAATGATCTTCCCGGAATCCATATACACCACTCTTTTACCGATGGAATTAATAATATCTTTATTATGCGTAGTTAAAATAATAGTAGTGCCTAGTTCATTGATCTTTATTAAAAGTTTTATAATTCCCCAAGTATTTAATGGATCTAAATTTCCGGTAGGCTCATCGGCAATAATCACGCGAGGCCGATGAATTAATGCCCTTGCTATCGCGACCCTTTGTTTTTCTCCAGCCGAAAGCTCATCGGGAAAATTATGCGCCCTGCTTTTTATTCCGACCAAATCTAAAATTTCCGGCACCGCTTTTTTTATTTCTCCGTCAGAAGAACTGGTGGCTTCCAAGGCAAAGGCAACATTTTCATAAGCGGTTTTATGAGGTAATAATTTAAAATCTTGAAAGACCATTCCCACCTTTTGACGCAAATTAGGCAATTCCGTCGAAGAAAGTTTATTGACCTCTGTTTTATCCAAGAAAACTCGTCCCTTAGAAGGCTTTTCTTCGCCTATTAAAATACGCATTAAAGTTGATTTGCCCGCCCCGGATTTCCCAACCAAAGAAATAAATTCCTGGTCTTGAATTTCCAAATTAACATTATCTAAAGCAACTGTTTCAATATGATTGGAATAAATTTTTGCAACATTTTTGAAGATAATCATTGATGTTATTTTATTAATTCGGTTAACGAGTTGGCGAGTTAACGAGTTAAATATCAACCCGTGAACCCGTTAATATTAGGACTTGCGCGTTTGTTTTTTCCGAGCGGATTTTAAAGTCGTTTTGGTATGGCCTTCGCGCGCAAGCGCGAAGCAAAACGGCCGAAACCTCACAACCCGCCGCTGGGCGAGCGAGAATGAGCGAATAAAAAGACAAACACATAAGTCCTCAATATATTAATTCCGCAGTTGATATTCTATAAAATCATCGATTTTCCCCGCCAAAACATCGTCTGCTTTCGCTGTTTCAAACTCCGTTCGATGGTCTTTTACCAAATGATAAGGATGCAAGACATAGGAACGAATCTGATGGCCCCATTCTATTTTAACAGGCGCGCCCTTCAACTCGCTGATTTCTTTTTTTTTGCGCGTTTCCAAAAGATGGAACAATTTTGAGCGCAAAAAAGCTATGGCTTTTTCCTTGTTCTGCCCCTGTAAGCGTTCGCTTTGGCAGGCGGCAGAAACGCCCGTCGGAATATGCGTAACTCGTACCGCAGTTTCTCTCTTGTTGACATTTTGGCCGCCGGGACCGGACGAGCGAAACATTTCTACTTTTATATTGTCGGATTTAATAATAATACTCTGCTCATCTATGTCTTTCAACTCCGGCAATGCTTCCACATAAGCAAAAGAGGTGTGGCGCAAATGTTTTGCTGAAAAAGGAGAAATACGCACTAATCTGTGCACTCCGGCCTCCCTTTTAAGATAACCGTAAGCGAATTTTCCGTCAATAAGCAAAGTTATGTCTTTTAAAAGCCGCCGGCCGGTTTTCCCGGCATAGCTTCCAAAATTTTCGTCCAAAATTTTCACATCCCAGTTCCGCGACTTTGCGTAGTTAGCATACATCTCCGCCAGCATTCCCGCCCAATCCTCCGCGTCGTCCCCTCCCGCTCCGGCGTGAATTGATAAAATGGCCGCGCTTTTATCATATTTTCCGCCCAAAAACCTTTCTTTTTCCAAAACTCTCAAATCGTTTTTTAAACGATTAAGCTTTTCCGATATTTCTTCGTAAACCGAGGCGTCTTCCAAGCCAAACAAGTCTTTTAAATATTTAAAATTATTTTCTATTTCTTTCCATTTTTTAATTTCATCCCTTAAAACCCCCGCCTCTTTGTTTGTTTTTTCCGCCTCCTCTTTATTTTTCCAAAAATCTTCAAGGGTAATTAATGCTTCCAACTCTTTAAGTTTTTTCTCTTTTCCGGCCAGGTCAAAGCCAGTCCCGCAAATGCGAGAGTTCTCCTTCTATATTATTTAATTGTTGTTGAATATCCGATTTCATGTTTATGTCAAACCCCGCCCTTGAGATTTATTAATACTGTCTTCTATGCGTTTCTTAAGACAAACGTTGGCGCTTCCATATCGTTTTAGCATAAATTCCCTGCGCTTTGCATCTTTTTCTGAAAGATAAGATTCATAATAAACTAAAACCACAGGAAGATATTTTTTAGTCGCAAAAACTTTTCCATAAATATGTTCATCGAGGCGCTTTTTCAAATTATTGGCAAACCCCGTATAAATTTGATTATTATTCATTTTGAGAATATATACGTAAAACATGGAATTAATTTATAAATCTCAAGGGCGGGGTCAAAGCCAGTCCCGCAAATGCGAGAGTTCTCCTTCTATATTATTTAATTGTTGTTGTAATTCTTGTTTAACGGCCAATGCCATAAAAATTACCAGCCCCCTGCCAGAATCGAACTGACGTATGTGGTTTACGATACCACTGTTCTGCCACTGAACTAAGGGGGCCCGCGCCTTGCCAGCTTGATAATTTTCAGATTTATAGTTTTACAAGCCTTATAACCTTCTACTTTACAACTTAATTCCCAATTGCCTTAATGTCATCTTCATAATCGGCGGCTTTTGCCACAACGCTGTCTCCGTAAAACCTATAACGCAAATTAACGCTGCCGGAAAAATATTTCATTGCCGCCTTCCATTCCGAATCAGACTTGCCATCGGTTGCCCCCAAATCCTTTAAATAAAGAGCTGCCGCCATAAACGCGTCTAAAACATTCCACGGAGAAACCACCGAATGTCCAGTTGCCTTTTTAAGGCTGTCCTCAAACAAAACCCAAGTGGAAGGAATAAACTGCGCCGGTCCCATCGCCCCGCCCCACCCAATAGAATTTCCTTTTTTATCGCGCATAGGGCAAGAAACGGGCGTGGCATCAATATCCATTTTAATCCCGGCCGCATTTAAATCGGCGATTATTCTCTTAAACGGCTCTTGGTCCCTGGTTGGCTTCATTACTTTGGTCCAATGCTTTTCCGGCGGATCGCCCAAGCGGTTGCAAGTGCCGACATTTCTTCCCAATTCCGACTCTTGGGAAATAATTGCCAAAAGAAACGCCGGTCTCACTCCGGTTTTTTCCGAAGCTTGATTCGCCATCTTTACCGCGTCTCCGAAAGTGATGGGCTTGCCTATGCCTAAAAGATCGTAAATCCGGGAACGAATCTGAGCGGCGGTTTCCTGAGACTTTTTTAAAAGCTGCCGATATCTTACTTCGCTTCCCTGAGTTGCCTTTAAAATAACGCTTTTTTTATTCTGGGTTTCCGACAATTCCTGCTTTTGAATATCCTGGATGTTTTTCAAAGAAACGGTGTCGCGACGCTTGATAATTAGTTCTTCTTTTTTTTGATCATACGATTCTTTTAACTCAATAATTTTGTCTAATGTTTCTTTGTTTACCTGTTGTAAATTTATAAAAGAATTAATCTGAATAAAGAAGTCTGACAATCTATTATTCTCCAAAAGCATTTCAAACAAAGAAGTTTCTCCCTCTTCATAAAGCATCTGCAGGCCGCCGGCCAAAATATTTTTCTGATTGGCAATTTCAACAGCAGTGGCATTTAGAGATTTTTCAACGCCCCGCAATTCCGACGATACCCTTTTCAAACTAATCTCCGTGGCTTTAATTTGTAAATTGGTCTTGGCAATTTTATTTTCCAATGTCTTTATTTCCGACTGCAATGTTTTAGATTGTTTTTTGGCGGCAGAAATCTCCCCTTCATATTCTTTTATTTGCTTTTCTAATTCCTGAAGCTGAGCCTCCAATTCCGCTCTTTCATTTTCAAGATTAGATTGATTCTCCTGCGCCGCCGCGACAAAACCGCTATTTTCCAAAGACGGAGCCGAAACAAATCCTTTAGCGCCGGCCAAAACCAGAAATACGATAAAATTAAAAATAAATATTTTTTTTAATCCGAGCCGCAAATAATTCGCGCTCAGCTTGTCCGCCAGCCCGGTCCCAAAAAAAATCAAGCTCCCGCAGATTGCAAATCGGCGCGAGAGCTGTTTTTTTTCAGTCAAAAGATTAAGCCGCAATATTTTTGAGCCGCGCAAACCGAAATTTTTAATATCGCTGACTATCATTAAAGTTTATAAAGTTATAAAGTTTATAATTTTAAATTGAATTCATTATTGAGTTAACAAGTTAACGGGTTAACGAGTTAAGCAAGTTGATAAGTTTATAAGTTTATAAGTTGATAGGTTAACGAGTTAAATTAACTATTTTTTAATTTCCAATTTCCAATCATTCAATTTCCAAACAAGGATTCAACTTTATAACTTGAAAACTTTATTCGGCGGCTCCGTCTTCTTCTTTCTCTTTCTTTTTTTCTTCCGCCTCAACCTTTACTTCATCCACCTTTCCAACAGCCTCTTCAATGGTGGCTGTCGTTTCTTCTTCGGGTTTTGCCAGCGCGGCAATAATACTTTCCTTATCGGATTTAAATTCTACTCCGGCCGGAATAGTTAAATCTCCCACGCGAATATTTTTTTCCATATCATCCAAAGCCGAAACATCCACTTCCAATTCCTGCGGCAAATTGCCGGGCAACGATTCCACTTCCACTTCTTGCATAACTTTGACTAAAATCGCTTCGCCGCTTTTTACCAAAACAGATTCTCCGACAAAAACCAAAGGGATAGCCACTTCAACTTTTTCATCCATCCTAACTTGATAAAAATCAACGTGAATTATTTTATTTTTCACCGGGTCTTTCTGGATTTCGCTTATTAAAACATTTCGCTCGTCCGTCGCGCCGCCATCTTTGATTATTTGCAATTTAACAACCGCGCTTTCTCCGGCTTCTTTGTAAACCGCGTTAAAATCCGAAAGAGAAACGGATAAATTAATATTTTCAATTCCCCGGCCGTATAAAACAGCCGGAATTAAACCCTCTTTTAATAAATCGTTCGCTTGCTTGCCGATTTTATTTCTTATAAAAACTTGTAAAACCACAATTTGCCTACGGACTACAAACCAGAGACTACAGTAAAATTAAATAATGCCGCAAACTGTAGTCTGCGCGCCGCAGTCTAAAATTATTTTCCGTTATTTTTAATATAATCTAAAACTTGGCTTTTCGGGCCTAATTTAACTTTCCAAATAATATTTTTGGGATTTAAATAAATTGAATCCTGCGGACCCCAAAAAGCGTCTTTAAGCTTTGCCAAAGAATACGGATTTTGCTCGTCCTGAAGATTTTTTTGCAGAAACCACACATCGGAGAAATAATTTTTAGAAAAAAAACTCGTCTTTCCAAAATAAATATCGCCCGTTGAAAGATAAACCGCATAATAAGAATCGCCGCCTCGAGCCCCATAAATAATTAAAGCGGCGGCTAAAATCGCGATTAAAAGAACGATTAAAACCCCGAATAATATAAGAAAAATTTTATTTATTTTAGACATAAATTTAAAATTAATTAAAATCAACCCGTTAACTCAATAATGGATTAATTATGAATTTAATTTAAAATTATAAACTTTACGAACTTTATGAGCTTTTAAACTCCAAATATAATTCTCCTGATTTTTTCCGTCATTTCCAAAGGATTTTTATGCTGCCAAACGTTTCTGCCGACGGCCGCGCCCGAACCTCCGGCAAGCATAACGTTTTTTAAAATATCAAGCCACTCTGATTCTTCCAATTTAGCGCCTCCGGACAAAACAACTTTTGTTTTTCCGGCGGCTTTTACGGCTTTTTCAAAATTTTCTTTGGAACCGGAATATTTTATTTTCACCATATCCGCGCCCAGCTCCAAGCCGACCCTGGCTCCGTAAGCGGTGATGTCCGGGTCTGCTTCGTTTAAAACCGAACTGCCTCGCGGATAAACCCATGCAATCGCCGCCATTCCTTCTTGATGCGCCTCTTCCGCTATGGCGCCAAATTCCTTAAACATTTTAAAATCTTCGGCCGAACCAAGATAAATAGTGTAGCCCACAGCCAGCGCGCCCAAGCGCTTGGCGCAAGAAACCGAGCAAACCTGCGGAGAATGCGGTTCTTTAGGCTTCCAAATGTCCGCCTTGGCATTAAGTTTTACAATTAAGGGAATTTCCTGGCTGCATTTGGAACCAATATAATATTTTTCCGCAACGCCTTTTTGCAAAATAACGGCATTATATTTGCCTTTTAAGGCAATATCCAAAATATAGCTTGGATCCAGCGCCTTGTCAATTAAATCAACCGGCCCATGTTCCATCCCATGGTCATAAGCCAAATATATTGCTTTGCCGTTGGTAGTAATTGGTTTTAAATAATCCATATGTATAGATTTGAGTTATTAGTTATTGAGTTAATTAGTTATTGTAATTCGCAAT
>CAYTHZ010000037.1:0-8840 GCA_964437745.1 uncultured Candidatus Saccharibacteria bacterium | reverse complement strand
AAGAAAATGATTTTCCCGGATAAGATTTACAATTGTTGACTTGGAAAGCCCGGCGGACAAATATGCCAGCATATCGTCGGGGATATCCCTTTTGTCTAAAGGAAATTCTTCTCGGGCTATTTTGATAGCTTCTTTCCTGTCCTCTAATCCCGGAAATTCTATTTTAAGACAACAAGTTCCGCTTGACGGATCTCTCAATGACGGGGGAACGGCGCTTAAAACATCGTTAACCAGCATTATTATAAGATTGCGATTGTTTCTTATCTTTTTATTGCGCGCCCACCATTCAAATAGCACGTAATTATTGCGGTCTTTTTCATCCCCGGAAGGAGCGTCAGCGGGCATCATTGTTTCAGTAAATTCCATCACTAATGAAATTAAAGGTTGTTTTTTGTTTTCATATTTTTCTCTTAACAGGAGGTCATTAATAAAAGAAGACATTATTGCCCAATTTTTCTTTAATTCAGCAAATTCTTTTGGCTGTAATCCTGTCTCGGCTAAAAAATAAACCTCGTGTTTTTTATCGGCGAAGCGCAAGCCAGTGCCTCTGTTGAAAATGGCGATTATTTTCGCGTCTTTTGCCGGAGAATATTTTATTAAATATTCTTCCAAAGGCATCAAACTTCCTTCGCACAAAACATCGTCGCGGGTATCCAAATACAACAGAAAGCTGTGCGATATTTTTGCGTTGTATTTAGTTTCCAATTCTTTTTTCCAATCCATCTTTGCTCTCCCTTTTTGAAATTTTTAAATTATTAAAGACCATTTTATCCTTTAAATTTAAATTAAAAGAAAATCCAATTTTTGTCAACTGCCTTACTATTGCCAAAATAAATTTTTTATTGTTTAATTATTTTTGCGTTTTTAAAATGCGTTTTTTGAGAAAAATCGGATTGATTTAATTCGCGTTCGCCCGGAAATGATTCAATACAATCCACGAATGGCAACGAATATGAATAAGACGAATAAAGAGTTCATAAAGTTGAAAGTTTATAAAGTTTTTTTAATTTGGGTATTTGGCATTCAGCATAACCGCCAATATTAGCATTAATAAACACTAAAAATTGTCATTGTGATAAAGATGAAAAACTGGCGAAAATCAAGCGAAAAAATCGCGAAGATTAACGGCCGCCAGTTTAATTAAATGTTGTTTTTACAAAAAATTTTATTAAAAATTATTTTCCCTTAACTTGCCGCAATTGCGGCATAATAAGGGAAAATCAAATTTTTTATTTTTAATCAAATTTTACTATACAATTTGCTATTTTACCAACACGTTTTATCCATAAACCAAAAAATAAAAAAGGCGCTCTTTTGGAACGCCTTTTCCGCTTAAGCGCGGAAGCTAAGCTAAGTCAACGGGGTCGACATAGTTATTGGTGCCATCGGCTGGCTTTGGTTCTTCAGCTCTTTTTCTTTTTTTCAGAGTTTTCGGAGTTTCTGGAGTTGGCGCCGGCGTGGTTTCTGCGGGTTTGCGGAGTTCGCGGGGCGGCAGGCCTTTTTCAGTTCGCTTGAGTTCGTTTGCCATTCCGTTGAGTTTTCTTAGCGTCTTAGCGAGCTTTTTCTGCTCTTCGCTTCGCCAATTGGTAGGGAGATAGCAATGATTTGTGCCGCCGTTTTCGCGAGGATTATAGGTTCTTACCATGAAATACAATTTCATTGCATGACTTTCTCCGAGTTTCGCGAGACCAGCTTCGTCCCACTCTTTTAGCGCGCCGTAGTATTCGGCTACTCCTGCCCAGTATGTTACCGGGTGATAGAGATCAACGGACTTGATTCCCGCGTTGCCGGCCGTGGCGATTATTGCTTCAAGACGTTTTACCACCTCTTCGGCAAACGCGTTCGCCGTTGCGTCCATTAGCGCGCCGTGAGTTGCGGCAAGCTCTTTCAGTTCCACTTCCATTTTTTTGATCTGAACAGTAATAGTTGAATCAAGAAACTTGGTCCGTTTTACATCAGCCGCGGCGACTAATAGCGGGACGATTTTTTTCACTGTCTCGTAGGCAGACGCTTTATTAACGCCCGTCTTTTCAATCATCTCTCTCGTAAGTTCTTCCATTTTTTTCTCCATCAAAACAGCATGGTTGCTGTTTTGATTTTTCCGGTTAATTCGCAATGCGAAAAACCGGAGTTAATATTATTAAAGATAAAGGGAGCAAAGCTCCTCATTAGAAACTAATAGCATTATAGTATAAAATAAAAAATTTGTCAAGCGTAATTGGTTGACAAAATATTTTGTTAAAAATATATTAAAAATGTATTGAATTCGCAGCAAACAAGCTTTTTACTAAACCGCAAGATAGACGGTTTATCATATCAATAATTTATTGAACAAATTTCCAATTCCAGAATTTTCAAATTTATGAAATAAGATTTAGAAGAGAGGACAGCTAAATTTGGAAAAGAAATTATTCAAAATTTTAACATTGAAAATTTGTTGGAAATTTTTAAATTGGAAATTAAAAACAAGATTCTTGTTGTTATATCAATAAAAAGCATTTTATAATTTCTTAATAATTTTATGATAAAAAACATTTACATTGTCATCATAATCATTTCAGGAATTATTTTTGGCTTAAGAGTTAACGCCCAGGTGGTTATTAATGAAATAATGTATGATTTGAAGGGTTCTGACGAGGACAGGGAATGGGTGGAAATTTATAATAATTCCGGGGAAAGCGTTGATTTAACCGGTTGGAAATTCAATGACGGTTCCAATCATATATTAAATATTCCTCCGCAAAACAGCGGCCAGGGCTCTATAATTTTAAATGCCGGCTCATACGCTATTTTGGCGGATAATGCCGCGGTTTTTTTGTCCGAGCATCAGGGGTTTTCCGGGACGGTAATTGACTCTTCCTTTTCTTTGAAAAATACGGGCGCTGTTTTAAAAATAATTAATAAAAACAAAGCGGAAGTTGACAATGTTTCTTATAGCAGTTCATTGGGCGGGAAGGAAAACGGAAAAACATTAGAAAGACAGTCTGACGGTTTATTGAAAGAATCTCTAAACATCGGCGGCACTCCGGGCGCCGCAAATTCCGCGGTTTCGGCTTTGCCTTCGCCGCAGCCGAGTTTTGCGCCGGAACCAACTCCTGTTTTTACGCCGATTCCGTTGCCGACTCCTTTGTCAGCGCCGCCGCCAACTCCGTTGTCGTCCCTCAGTCCATTGCCGACAGCGATTCCAACCTCAACCCCTTCTTCATTTCCGGCGCCGGAAATCATAGAATCGCCGCCACCATCTTTTAGCCAGACAGGAAATGAAGCCCAGACTAACGCATCTTTTGCCGCCAACACTTACGGCCGCTTGCTGATAACCGAATTTATTCCTTCGCCTAAAGGACCGGATGAAGAAAACGAGTGGATAGAAATTTACAATCCCGAACAAAAAGAAATAAGTTTGAAAAGCTGGCGAATTCAAGACGCGCAAGAAAAAGAGTTTATTTTTAAAGACGATAAAATAATAAAATCCGGAGAATATCTGGTTTTGCCGCGCTCTTTAACTAAAATTACTTTAAACAACGACGGAGAATCGCTTTATTTGATTAATCCCGAAGGCGAAAATGTTTTTAAAATCACCCAAAACGGCAAAGCGCCGGAAGGAATGTCTTTTGCCCGATTCGGAGACAAAAAATGGTCTTGGACCTCTAAAATTACTCCGGGGGCGGAAAATATTTTGGTTGAAAAAAATAGCAATATTGCTTCGGACAAAACTAATGGCAATAATGCTCAAAAATCATTAAAGGAAGAAACAACTTTTGATTTAAGAGGGCAAATTGGCGATGATGATGCGGCAGGGCAAACTGAAAATTATAAAAAATTCGGGTTATTGGGAAATATCGGGCCCTGGGGAATCGCTTTGTTTATAAGCGTTGTTTTTGCGGCTTTGTCGGCGATATTTATTCGTAAAATTGGATTTTAAAAATTTTATTTTTATTTTCAATTTAATTTTTTACTTTACTCGCTTATCGAGACGATTGTTTCTGTGGGTGAATAGTTGGATTAATTGATATTTTTAATTTTCCCTTTTAATCCCGCAATTGCGGCAAGTTAAGAGAAAATCGTTTTTAATGAAATTTTAATAAAATTGGGTTTATCAACCGATTTTGTCCATTAAACCAAATTTGTAAACCAAATAAAAAAGAGTCCCGTTCGGACTCTTTTGGTTTTCAATTATTATTATTTAGATGGAGCCGATAAAGGTTGGTGTCGGCTTTGGTAAATCCTAATTTAACATAAAGCGCGTTGGCGGCTTCCCGCGAAGGATGGCTGGTAAGCGAAATTTTGTTTATTTTTCCGTCTATGTGGACGAATTCTTTTTCTTTTCCGATTTCAATTAGTTTTTGAACCAATGTTTCTCCGATTTTTTTACCGCGATAGCTTTCATCAACCACTACGTCTCCTATATTGGCCGCTTTCTCAGAAAGCATGTAGAGAAAATGAATACTTGCGACTCCGACGATTTTTTTCGCTTCAACATCAATGGCGATTAAAATAACAAGCAATGGATTTGATAAAAGTCTTTTCAAGCTTTCTTTGGAATACTGTTGCGCTTGTTTTGGGTTGCGAAAAGACAATTGTTTTAAAAGCGAATTGATATCATTAATAACCTTATCGCAAACAAAATTGGGCTTCAATGTTTTTAAAACGATTTCGTTCATTTTTCCTCACATTTTTCATTTATTAATCTTTTTAAGATTTTGGCAGATAATTTTTTGTTTGTCAAATTTTGCAAAAAACCAATCTTAAGAAACCATAAATCAGCGATTGGTAAAATTAATAATTACCGTAAATTCACCCTTAATATTTTTGGAGTCGGATTTTAATTTATTAATAATTTCCGAGGCGGTTCCGAAAAAATAATTTTCAAATATTTTGGTTAATTCCTTGGCAACGAAAACAGGAGTAATCGGAAAATTTTTAGCGATAATTCCCAAAGTTTTTAAAAGGCGGAAAGGGGATTCAAAAAAAACTAAAACCTGCTTGTCCTCGGCGTATTTTTGAAAAAGTTTTTCAATTTGTCCCTGTTTTTTCGGGATAAAACTTTCAAACCCGAAAGAATGAGCCCTAATTCCGGAAATGGCAATGGCGGACGTTAAAGCCGAAGGTCCGGGAATGAGAATTATTTTTATGCTGTTTTTGTGGCATTCTTTCGCGAGGTCTGCTCCGGGATCGGAAATTCCCGGCATTCCGGCCGAAGTAAGATAGGCCGCGTTTTTTGTTTTTAAAATATTTATTATTTCAGCGGCGGCGCGTTGCCTATTTTTATCGTTGTATTTGATGATTTTTTTCGGATTTATTTCAAAATGACGCAAAAGCCTTAACGAATCCGATGGGCTTTCGGCGATTATAAATTCCGCGGACTTCAAAATTTCCAAAGCTCTTTGGGTAATGTCTTTTAAATTTCCTATTGGAGTGCCGACGATGTATAAAGCCATATATATAGACATATTACCATGAAATGCTTTTGCTTGGCAAAATATTTTTTAAATTCATAATTCGGGACTTTATTTTTATTAAAGTAGTCCAGAAAATTTTAATTTGACTCTATTTGGGCTGATAAATCCTCTTTAATTTATATTAAAACGGAATTTTTTGTTGCAATTTTTTGGTAAATAATGTAATATTTTTGGTATGGAAAACAATGTTGAAATAAATAAAATATCCGATTGTGAAATTGAATTAAAAATAACTGTTTTGCAGGAAGAAATGCGGAGGTTTTGGGACGAGGCGGCGAGAAATATTTCAAAAAGCATCAGTGTTCCCGGATTCAGGCCTGGCATGGCGCCGTTAGAAATGACAAAAAATAAAATAAATCCAGAAAAACTGTTTGACGAAGCGGCTCAATTGGCGGTTCAAAAAAATTATCCGAAAATAATATCCGAAATGAAAATAGAAGCTATTGGAATGCCGCATATTACGATTATTAAAATAAGCGAAAGCGACGAATTTGTTTACAAGGCAAAAACTTTTATTTTGCCGGAAATTCAATTATTGGATTATAAAAAAGCGGCGGGAAAAATATTGAATCGTCAAAAAGAAATTAAAATAGAAGAAACCGAATTGGACGAATCAATAAATTGGATTTTAAGGTCGCGCGCCAAACATATTGTCGTTAATCGGCCGGCAAAATTCGGCGATATTGTGAATATAGATTTTAAAACATTATTGGACGGCAATGAAATAGAAAAAGGTTCTGCGGTTGGACAAAAATTTATTTTAGGCAAAGGTAAATTTATGGAAGGATTTGAAAAAAATATAGAAAGCATGATTTCCGGAGAGGAAAAATTGTTTTCCGTTGAGGCGCCGAAAGATTATTATAATCAAGATCTTCGGGGAAAAAAACTTGATTTTTCGGTAAAATTAAATTCTATAGAAGAAGAAAAGCTCCCGGAATTAAATGATGAATTTGCTAAATCATTGGGCAATTTTGAAAATGTTGATGTTCTTAAAAAAAACATAGCGGATGGATTGATGCTGGAAAAAGAGGAAAATGAGAAAAAAAAGAGGCGGATTGATTTTTTGGAAGAACTGGCAAAAGATATTAAGATTCAGCTTCCCGCGCCGCTTATTGATTCTAAATTTGAGCAAATGCTTCATGGAATAAAACATAATATTGAAGAAATGGGAATGGATTTTGATGAATATCTTAAGTCAATCAAGAAAACCAGCGATGAGCTTAAGAGCGATTTAGCGCCGGAAGCCAAAAAGCAAATTGTTCATGAATTGATTTTGAGAAAAATATCTCAACTTGAAAACATCGCCGCCGGCAAAGATGAAGTTGAAAATTACGCAAATAAAATTTTGGCGCAATATCATATTCCGGGCCAAGAAAATCCGGAAATAAATCCCCAAGCGCTTTACGAATACGCCAAAGAAATGGCGACAAAAGAAAAAATATTCGCTTCGCTGGAGACAGCTAATAGCCGAAGATTGATGACTGGCGGTTGAATTTACAAGCCGCGAGTTGCAAGTCTTTGGGTAAAAAAACATGAATCTTATCCCGACCGTAATTGAGAAAAGCCAATACGGAGAAAGGGCTTACGATATTTATTCCCGCCTTTTAAAAGATAGAATTATTTTTATGGGCGGCATAATTGACGACCATGATGTCAATTCTATTATTGCTCAATTGCTTTTTTTAGAAAAAGAAGATCAAAAGAAAGATATTCAACTTTATATTAATTCGCCAGGCGGATTGGCTGTGGGAGCTTTGGCCATATATGATACGATGTGCCACATAAAACCCGATGTTGCCACTATTTGCGTTGGGATGGCAGCTTCTGCGGCGGCTTTGCTTTTGGCGGGCGGAGCCAAAGGAAAAAGATACGCTCTTCCCAACTCTGAAATTATGATTCATCAGGTAATGGGCGGAGCCCAGGGCCAGGCAATTGATGTGGAAATTGGCGCCAAACACATCATTAAAGTCAAAAATCAGATAAATCAAATTTTATCAAAACACACAGGCAGGCCGCTTGCGCAAATTGAAAAGGATGCTGACCGCGATTTTTTTATGACTCCGGAAGATGCTAAAAAATACGGGCTGATTGACGAAATAATAAAAGCGAAGCGATAAAGACAAGGAGCGCGGCGGCGGAACCAAGTTCGCGGAAAAATGCCGAGGTGGCGGAATTGGCATACCTGCCCGCCTATGCCTGCGCCGGTGTGGTGAAATTGGCAGACACGCAAGGTTTAGGACCTTGTGCCGCAAGGCGTAGAGGTTCAAATCCTCTCACCGGCATAGGCGTAGGCAGGCGGGCGCGCAGGCCTTAGAAGTCTGTGTTCGCAAGGACTTGTGGGTTCAAATCTCACACTCGGCATTTCTAACGGGGGCGCGCAAGGATTAGAGTCTTGCGGGAGCAACCCCGCGATAGCCCAAATATTCCTCCCATAATTTTAATTTACAAAATTTTATGGATAGTGAAAATAATAATAATAATAATAATAATACTCTAATAGAAAATCCAGAAGCATTAATTGATTTTTTTAATGGACTTACACAAAAACACACGGAATTCGCTCAGCATATTGATAATCAGGCAAGCATTTTAATAGGGTTAAATACGGCGATATTTGCCTTTATTGCTTCGGGGTTGGCTAAAATGGGCGGCGTAACGCCGTTATACTTTGTGGTTTTAATATTTTTTTCTGTTTTAAGCGGCGTGTTGGCTCTTTTAGCGGTTCATCCTCCGTCATTTATGAGAAAACGCGGACAACGAGAAAGCTTTCTTTTGTACAATAAAAAAATATCCAGTTTTCAATCTGACGAATATTTGATTGAATTAAAAAAAATATTGATTGATACTGATAAATTAATTAATGAATTTGGGCTGGAGGTATATAATATTGCCAAATATTATTATCGTCCCAAGCGGACATTATTTACTTATTCTCGAAACGTTTTTCTTGCGGGATTAATTATGAGCTTTATTTTATTTCTTTTGCATTAAAATTTTATTGGTTCAAAAGTATGGCGGTATCACCCTCCTAAAGTGGGAACTTGCGGGGCAGGCGCGCGCCCTGCTCCATTAGATATGCCGGGATGTAGTGTAATGGTAGCACGAGTCCTTCGGGAGGATTTAGCCCGGGTTCGAATCCCGGCATCCCGACCAGACGAAACTTGACGCTTTTTGCGGGCAGTTTGATTGCTCGCTCGCCTCGCCTGCGGCGGGGCTTCGCTCGCATTTTTCCGTATATTTCGGCACAAAATCAAACGGCTTTTGAAAACCCAAAATCAGTTTTCTGTCCAGCAGGCGGCGGTTCGTTCTAATTTTTTCCACCAACAATTTGATTTCATCAAAATCGTTTGACGAAGCCAGTTTTTCGGCGTGGTGAGCGGA
>CAYTHZ010000036.1:0-8921 GCA_964437745.1 uncultured Candidatus Saccharibacteria bacterium | reverse complement strand
AAATCACTCTTTTGTTAAAACAATATTGCCCCCTTTAACAATGGCTATCGTATGTTCAAAGTGAGCGGATATGCTATCATCAGCGGTCTTAAAACTTCCATCCTTATTTTGAATTATATCCGAACTGCCCAAAGACGCCATTGGTTCAATGGCTAAAACCATCCCCTCTTTTAATTCCTCTCCTTTTCCGGGCGTTCCAAAATTAAAAATAAACGGATCTTCATGCACGGCAAAACCAACGCCGTGCCCCGTTAAATTATAAATTATATTAAAACCTTGACGAGAAATATGCCGCTGAATAACAAAGCCGATATCTCCCAAGGTTTTTCCCGGCTTGGCGATTTTTATCGCCAAATTCAATGACTTGTTTACCGCTTTTATTAAATTAACGGTCGGCTTGGAAACATTGCCTATAATGTAAGTTTTGGCCATATCCGTATACAATCCTTTATAAATCATCCCCACATCCAAAGAAACAACATCGCCCTTTTTCAAAACAATATCTTTATTCGGCAATCCGTGCACAATCGTTTCATTTATAGAAACACAAAGACTAAAAGGAAAAACAGGCAATTTTTTATCCGGAGCGTAATTTTTAAAAGACGGCCTTCCTCCATAATAAAAAATCAGGCTTTCGCAAAGCCTGTCTAATTCCAAAGAACTGATTCCCGATTTTAATTTCTTTTCTAGCCCTTTCATGACTTTAGCCAATCTACCCCCCCCTTCTTTTAGCACTCCAATTTCTTCTTTTGTCTTTAAAGATATCACCAAAATTTAGCTAAAAAATTAAATACAATCTATCTCAAAAATAAATTTTCGCGTTGTTTCGCGTTTTACTTCACGTCGGTTTCGCGAGAAACCCTATTAAAACAATGCAGGCTGACAACAAAAACAGCGTTAATGATATTTTTAAGATGGTTCTCTAATTATTTATTAATTATTAGCCGTTGGCAAATTTTTTAATATATCATTCGTAACCAAATCCGGCATCGGCTCTCCGTCAATATCTATAACTTTTATTCCTTTTTCTTCTAAAAATTTATACACCGGCGCGGTCCTCTCTTTATATTCTTGGAGACGAACTTGAATAGTTTCCGGCGCGTCTAATTTCCCTCTTGCCGCCAACTCTCCGCCACAATGTTCGCAATTATTTAAATTAGCGCCTTCTTTGCTGAAAATTAAAGGCCAACCGCAATCTTTGCATATTTTTCTGTTAGAATTTCTAAAAATAGAAGTTTCCGGATTTACCAATAAGCGAATAACATAAATTTTTTCCTTTTTGTACAAACCAATAAGAAGAGGCAGTATTTTTTCCGCTTCGGACAAAGTCCGCGGAGATCCCGAAAAAACCAATCCTTTGCCTTTAGCGCTTAATTCTTTTATCTTCCCTTCAACAATATCCGACACCCATTCCGGAGTGCATAAAATGCCGTTGTCAAAAAATTCCCGTTCACGCTTGATAACGGAATCATTTTGCAAAGCAGTGTCATGTACGGTTTGTTCTAAAACCCGACCAGTGTCAAAATGAAATAAGCCAAAATAATCAGCTAAGATCTGAGCTTGTGTACCTTTGCCCGAACCGGGTGGACCGTAGATAATGATTACCATATATAATCCGCGAATGGCGGCGAATTCTAAAACGAATTGCAACGAATCATTTTTATTCTTCGTTGGTATTCGTAATTTTATTTGTTGCCATTCGTGAGTTAATCATATTCCCGCATCACCAATTGCGACTTAATTTGCCTTAATGTTTCTAAAACCACGGATACCACGATTAAAACAGACGTGCCGCCGATAGTCATTGTCTGTACGCCAGTAAAACCCTGCGCTACAATAGGCAAAACAGCAATAATGCCTAAAAATATTGCGCCAACAAGAGTTGTTCTGTATAGTATTTTCTTCAAAAATTCAGCGGTAAAAAAACCTGGCCGCACTCCGGGAATAAAGCCCCCGCTTTTTTGAAGATTTTTAGAAATTTCTTTCGGATCAAAAGTAACTGCTGTATAAAAATAAGTGAAAAAAACAACAAAAATAAAATATAGCGCGCCGTAAAGCCAATTATTTTGCAAAGCATCAATAAAAAACTTAGAGAGCGCGGCGGCCCAGCCCGTTTTTACCACAGCCAAAACCTGCCCAATAAACTGCGGAAACATCAAAATAGATAAAGCGAAAATAATGGGAATTACTCCGGCTTGATTTATTTTTAAGGGAAGATAGCTGGTTACTCCTCCATACATCTTATTGCCCCTTACCCGCTTAGCGTAAGAAACCGGCACTTTTCTTTCAGCTTCATTAATCAAAACAACTCCGGCCACCACTATCACGGCCACGATTAAAAATCCTAAATAAATCGGGAGTTGAGAAGGAGAATATGACAGCAAAGAATTTCTAAAAGCGCTGGGCCAGCCGGAAACAATTCCCGCAAAAATTAAAAGAGAAACGCCGTTGCCTATTTTTTTCTCCGTTATCAATTCGCCAAGCCACATTAAAAAAATTGACCCAGCGGATATCAGCGCAACGTCTTTAATGGTGTTTAAAAATCCCAAATCCCCCAAAACTCCTTGCGATTTTAAAAGATTTAAAAAAGCGAAAGATTGCAAAACTGCCAAAGGCACGGTTAAATATCTGGAATACTGATTGAATTTCATCCTGCCGGCTTCTCCTTCTTCGTAATACATTTCTTTCAAGCGCGGATAAATTAACGTCAAAAGCTGCATTATAATCGTGGCGGTAATATAGGGCCCAACGCCCAACATCACAACGGAAACATTTTCCATGGCGCCTCCGGTAAAAATATTAAGCAAACCCAACATCTGATTGGCGTCAAAAAGAGACCTAATCCTTTCCAAATCAGCGTCAGGAATGGGGATGCTCGCCATCAATCTGAATAAAACCAGAATTGCCAAAACAAAAAACACCTTTTTGCGAAGGTCGGCTATTTTAAAAACTTGCAAAATCTTCTCCAGCATTAAATAAATTTTGCGTCTGTTTCGCGTATAATTTAGCGTCAGTTTCGCGATTACAACATTTTATCGCTAAACCGACGAGAAACAAAACGCAAAACTACGCGAAATCATATTTGACTTTTGACAGATTGTGAAAACTCGCATCCCTCAAATTTTACCCTCTTTTCCAATTTTCCTTTTCCTAATATTTTTACTTTCGGAAGTTTGCCCTTTGTGTTTCTTATCAGCCCTTTTTCAAAAAGAGTTTTCGGAGAAACAATTTCCCCGTCGTTGAATTTTTTATTTATAATTTCAACATCAACCGTTGCCGGCTTTATTTTTATTGATTTAAACTTGTATCCTCGCTTTTTGGGAATCCGGATTACCAAATCATAAAGCGCCGGCCTTATTTTATGCCCGGCTCTTGATTTTTGCCCCTTATTTCCCCTACCGGAAAAAGTGCCTCTCTTTCCTCCTCTAGCAACTCGTTTTGATTTTTTTGTTTTATGAGCAGGTTTTAATTGGTGAAGCAACATTGAAAAATTTTTGCTCTGTTTCGCGCATAATTTAGCGTCAGTTTCGCGATCAAAATTAAAATATTTTATCGCTAAACCGACGCGAAACAAAACGCAAAACTACGCAAAAGATAAATCTATCGTAGCTGCTGAAGCGCTTTTATTGTCGCCTTGGCGTTATTCAGCTGATTTTTCGTATGGCTTAAAATTTTGGCGCTTAAATCTTTAATACCGGCCAAATAACAAATAGAACGAACCGCACCTCCGGCCACCAATCCATGCCCGGCTTTAGCGGGCTTTAAAATAACTTCGGCGCTTCCGTATTTGGCGCTCACATCATAAGGCAAAGTATTTCCGGATAAAGGAATTTTTATTAAATGTTTTTTTGCCTGTGATTTTGCTTTAGATATGGCATCGGATACATCGCCACCCTTTGCCAAGCCTATGCCAATAAGGCCGTTCCTGTTTCCAACAGCAACAGTGGCGCGAAAACGAAACCGCTTGCCTCCAGCCTCAACGCGCGCCACTCTTCTTAAATCAAGAGTTTTTTCTTCAAATCCTTCTTCCTCTTTTAACGCGCCCGACGCGAAATCTTCTTTCTTGCCTTTTTCATCATCATTATTTTTAATTGTCTTTTTTATTATCGCCATATTTTATTTTTTAGTGGCTATTCGTCCAATATTTGTATATTTTTGCGCATTCAATCATCACATCCAAACACTAAATTACCACTAATATAAACACTAATTGCCACTAATTAAACTCTCTATTTTTTAAAATTTCAATCCTCCCTCTCTTGCTCCATCGGCTAATGCCTTTACAATGCCATGATATTTATATCCTCTTCTATCAAAAAATACCTCTTTAATATCCTTTTCAACCGCTTTTTTCGCGAGTAATTTTCCCAATTCCCGAGCTATTTCAATTTTTTTAGAAAGAAATTCTTTTGGTTCATCTTTGCCTTTAATCGCGATATTTTCCGTTGACTTCAATTCTTGTTTTGAATTTTTCATTTTTAGTTTTTCCGGTTTAATTTCGCCGTCACTGGCCGCCGCCAATGTTTGCTGACTATTATCGTCAATAATCTGCGCATACAAATGTTTATTGCTTTTAAAAACGCAAATGCGCGGCTTTATAATACCCCGCAAAAATTTCGCCCTGATCTTTCTTTGCCTTTTTGTTTTTTTTAATTGTTTTTCTATCATATAATCCGCGAGTTGCGAAGAATTATAAAACGAATTACAACGAATTATTTTTGTTCGTTGCTATTCGTAATCGTATTCGTTGCCATTCGTGGGTTATTTCGCCGCAGCGGTCGCTTTTTTACCAGCTTTTCTCCTAATAATTTCTCCTTGATATTTAATCCCTTTACCCTTATAAGGCTCTGGTTTTTTAAGCGCTCTGATATTTGCCGCCGTCTGCCCAACCAAATTTTTATCCGAACCGCTAATGGTAATAATATTTTTTTCCGCCTTGGCATCAACGCCATCGGGCAATTTAAATTTTACCTGGTGAGAAAATCCCAAATTCAAAACCAACACTCTTCCATCTAAAACCGCTTTAAAACCAATGCCTTCTATTTCTAATTTTTTTTCAAAACCCCGGCTTACTCCCAAAATCATATTTGCCAGCAACGCCCTTGCCGTTCCCCATAGCGCATTGGTATCTTTCCGCTGCATCTTGGGAAAAACTTTTAACGAGCCGTCCTTCAACTCGGCAAATAAAATTTCCGGAAGATTATATTTAAATTCTCCTTTGGAGCCTTTTATAAATATCTCATTATTTGTAATCTTCACATCCACCCCCTTTAAAATTGTTATTAATTTTTTGCCAATTCTAGACATATATTTCACTAATCGCCGCGAATATTATTAACGAATTGCGACGAATAATTTTCGTTATTATTCGTTTTTAATTCGTTGCCATTTGTGGATTATTTACCATACTTCGCAAATCACCTCTCCTCCCAATTTTCTTTTTCGCGCCTCTTTATCGCTTAAAATCCCATGCGACGTTGAGATAACGGCTATCCCTCGACCATTTTTCACCCGAGGCAAATCTTTATAGCCCTTATATATTCTTTGCCCGGATTTACTAATCTGCTTAATAGAGGAAATTGAAGGATTGTCTTTTTCATCATATTTTAATGAAATTTCCAAATTCACCTTCGGCTTGCGGCCTTTTTGGACAATCGGTCCCAAAAAACCAGCCATTGACAATGCCGAAGCAACATTTAAATTAAAATTAGAAAACGGAACTAAAACCGAATTTTTTTTCACCATTGTCGCATTCCTTATTTGAGTTAGCATTTGAGAAAGTAATTTCATGCCAATTTTGTTGAAATTTTGGAGCGAAACTTTGTTTTGCGAACAAAATTTCATTACAAAATTGAGCACCCCGTTAGATAAAATAGAATTTTATTATTTAACCCAACAAGGTTCAACAAATAATTTTTTAACCATTAAGTATTATTTAAAATTATCTAACGGGGTAAAGGTTTTGTAATTCCAAATTTTTATCCCGACAAGCGGAATAAAAATTTGGAAACAAAGCCCTTTACCATGACGATTTTTTCAATCCCGGAATTTCCCCTTTTAGCGCCAATTCCCTAAAACAAATGCGGCAAATTCCGAAATCCCTAATATAGCCGCGTTTTCTTCCGCAGCGAAAACAGCGCTTTACAATCCGGCTTTTATATTTTATCTTTTTTTGCGCTCGGGCAATTACTGATTTTTTAGCCACATCTTTAGAATTTAGAATGTAGAATTTTCCGCCAGCGGCGGATCCGCCCTTCGGCGGAAGAATTTTTATTAATTTTCTATTTTCTATTTTCTGGTTTTACTTTGAATTGGATTTCATAATATTAAAATGCTATTCATTTTTTGCCCCAAAGTCATCGGTGACATCTATAACTTCGCCGCGATCTATATTTACGAAAATTAGCCAAAATGTTATTTTGCAAGAGGTCTTTTAAATAATATTAAATATGCGATAACGGTAAAATTGAACCCGTAAATAAAAAGGTGGCAAAGAATATGATAATAAATAAGATAGACTTTTGATTCATTATTGATTAATAATATAGCGCAAAAGAAAATGAATTTTTACATTTTTTCTTTCAGTTGTTTTTGAATTTCCTCCTTGATTTTTTGAGAATTCAATTGTTCTTGTTCTAGCAAAGGATATTTCTTGGAAAATTTATCAAAATCGGAAAAAAATTCATGCCAGGCTTTTTCTTCTTCGCCGGTAAAAATTAAATTAAGGGTTTTGCCTAATAACGGAGAAAGCCAATCGTTTTTTACTAAGACATCTTTATCCCACTTTTCTTGATTAAGAATTGCATTATACTTTTGAACATCCTTAAAATATTGATTCTTAAATTCTTGCTCAGCAGATATAAATTTACCATTCCGAATTAAAAAATAATAATTCACTTTTCCCATATAAAGATCTGTCGGCAAGGGACTAGGCCTATAATCCATTATTCGCGAGAAATAACTATCCACAATTTTTATATATAAATTTCCCTCTTTTTCTATTAATACAGGCCGCCAATCGTCATATAAAAAATTGCTTAAAATCTCGGCGTTGACCACCCTATCTCCTAGTATACCACAAAGATATAAATATTTTTTTTCAAAAATCTTAGAAGAAAGAACAATTAAACTATCCTTATGCGATATTATATAAAACCAACTGCTAATAGAACGGCTTTCTTCAAAATCACAAAGCTTCTCCCATTTTTTTAGTAATTCATCATAAACGTTGAGAGTATGACGATATTGAATTCCGCCGCTGCCTTCGGATATTATTTCTTTGATAATTTGATATTTGTACTTATTATATGAAAAACTACTTTTAGAAATAAAAAATGGGTTGTCTTCGCCAACATCCGCCCACGCCGAAGAGGGTATTTCATCTATTTTAATCTCTTTCTCAATATTTGGAATTATTTTATTAATTGTTATGCTTCCAATTGCATTTTCTCCTTCCGTTAGATTTTCTATCGGCATTTCAGCAAACTGTTCCTCTGCGAATTCAATCGGCGTTTCGGTTGGTTGCAATATAGCAATATTTTTATCCGCGTCTTTCAGCGAAATTGTAAAATATCTGCGTGCATCAATAATCGCAATAACTAAAATGCAAATACTTAATAAAATGATGGTTAATAGAATAATTTTCCCTTTATTCTGGAATTTTCGCCGATTATAAATTAAAAATCCCGCCAGTAAAACTCCAGGGAAAGCGAATGCCATATTAAATGGCGGTGGTTGCATGACAAATATTGTTTTAATAATATCGCTACCACTAAATAATATTCCATCTTTCAATCTGCCTGATATGGTTATTTTAACTTTATCTCCCGCCCGCAAAATTTTTTGGACTTCTTTTTTATTAAACTTCACCATCAAATCTTTAACGCCGTCATTATCATAGTCTCCGATACTCGTTGGTTTTAATAATACCGGAACCAAATTATTTAACAATATCGTTGAAATATCAATATCTTCTGCATTATAACCTCTCGGCAATTCAATATAGGCGGTTATATATTGCCCCCTGCTTTTAAAATTTAGGATATCGGGGTTAATATCTATCTTGGTTTCTGTCTGAAGCGCATATTCTTTTTGAGTTAATTCGCTATCGGAAATAATGGTTTTATCAAATATACCATCACCCTCATAATCTATCTGTATTACCACGCTATCTTGTCCTTCTTGAAGGGCTTGCCAATCTATTTGATATTGATGAAGCGTGTTGGTAAAAACAGGAATATCTTTCGCTATAAAAGCGGTAACGATGCCTTTGTCAGATGAAATTATTTCTAATCCATAAGTCCCGTCTTGGCTGCCTTCTACATTATAATAATAAGTATCTTCAGGAAATAATAATAAAATTGCGTCTAAATCAGAATCGTAAGCCGAATCAGGAATCTCTTCTTTTATCTCGCCGTGGAATTTGCCCGTAATCCTTCCTTGCGAATCAGTAATATAAATATTACCCGCGCTATATATTATTAATTCTTGCTTATTATCATTAGCTATTCTTAATTTTTCTGATAATTCAACTGTTAAAGTACTCGTAGAAACGGTTGGAAAATAAGCGTTTATATTATCAAGGCGGTTGGCCACGTCTCTAATATAATTACTTTCGAGCACTCGTCCCCTATATCCCCAAACTGTCCTGCAATACTCTCGGTCATAACAAGTAAATATTTTTCCTTCGACTAATTTATCTTCGGCGGGGCATAATTTTTTGTATTTTTCCTGCAACACCCTGAATCCATCTTTAATGTTAGCGTAGATTCCTTGTTTGGCATTTGAATAATATTTACTAATTGTCGATGTCCAATCCCATTCACAATTTTTTCTTCTAAAATCGTCATCCAATCCGCTACCCAAACCTTTAAAAGAGGGAGTTGTAATCTGCATAATTCCTATTCCTCCGTCTTTTGCCT